>DAISKN010000298.1:0-8128 GCA_036820975.1 Acidobacteriota bacterium
CCGGAGCCGCGTTCGCCGCGGGCTTCGCCATCTTCCTCGGGAACTTCCTTCCTCTGGACGCGTGGGGAGGAAAGGTCGCGGCGATCTGCGCCGTCGCGCTCCTGACCGGAATCAACGTCACCGGAGTGCGCTCCGGCGGAAACGTTCAGGTCGTCTTCACCATCCTCAAGATCGGCGCCCTTCTGACGCTCATCGTCCTCGCCCTCACCTCCGACGCGGGCACGACGGCGAACTTCTCTTCCCTGGTCCCCGAAGGCCTCGGACTCGCTTTCGTCGGCATGTTCGGCCTCGCTCTCGTCGATGCGCTCTGGGCGTACGATGGATGGAACGACGTCAACCTGACGGCCGGCGAGGTCAGGAACCCCAGGCGCACCATTCCCCTCGCCATGCTGGGAAGCATTTCGCTGTGCATGGTGGTCTACCTCCTGGCGAACGTCGCCTACCTCTACGTGCTTCCGGCCCCGGCCCAGGCGGCATCGCAGTCGGGAGTGGCCGCGGAAGTGGCGCGGGCCGTCTTCGGAGACTCCGGCGCGAGGTTCATCAACCTCGCGATCCTCCTTTCGATGTTCGGCGCCCTGAACGGCTCGATTCTGAGCGGAGCTCGCATCTTCTACGCCATGGCCGACGACGGCCTCTTCTTCCGCAGGTTCGCGTCGGTCCACCCCCGCTACTTCACTCCGGCGGTCGCGCTCGTCGGTCAGGCGCTCTGGGCGGCGGTGTTGATCGTATTCGGTGTCTACCGGGAGCTCACGACCTACGTCGTCTTCGCCTCGTGGCTGTTCTACTCTCTTTCGTCGCTCGCGCTCATCCGTCTGCGGCGAACGCGTCCGGATCTCGACCGGCCCTACAGGAGCTGGGGCTACCCTTACTCGCAGATCCTGTTCGTGACCGCGGCGACCGGCATCATCCTGAACACGCTCTGGGTGGCGCCCCGCGAGTCGATGATCGGGCTCGCCATCATCGCGGTCGGTGTTCCGGTGTTCTCGATCTGGGAATCCCGGCGCGTGGAGAAGACGCGTAGCGAGGAGAAGAGATGACATGACGCCGAAAAAAGCGGCGGCGGAAAGCGCCCACAAGCCCTTCGTCCCCGAGAACATGGAGATGACGGAGTTCACCTATCGCGCGGTCCTTCTCGGGCTCGTGATGACGGTGATCCTGGGCGCGGCGAACGCCTACCTCGGGCTCCGCGCGGGCGTCACCATCGCCGCCACCTATCCCGCGGCCGTGATCAGCATGGCGGTGCTGAGACTCCTCAAGGGGTCGGTCCTCGAGGAGAACCTCGCGCGGACCGCCGGCTCCATCGGCGAGTCGGTCGCCGCGGGAGCGGTCTTCACCATACCGGCGTTCGTCATCGCGGGCGCCTGGCCCTCGTTCGCGCCCGGGGATGCCTACTGGAAGTCGACGTCGCTCATGGTCCTGGGATCGTTTCTCGGCGTCCTCTTCATCTCCCTGGTGCGGAGGGTGATGGTCGAGGACAAGGAGCTTCCCTACCCTGAGTCGGTCGCGGCCTCCGAGATCCACAAGGCCGGCCAGCGCGGCGCCAAGGCGGCGAAGTACCTCTTCTACAACATGGCGCTCGGCGCCGGCATCTTCCTCCTCGGGGCGTTCCGGCTCTTCGCCCCCGACCGGGACTTCTTCGTCCGCATGGGAGAGCTCGGAAGGAGCGCGGTGCGCTTCGGAGGTCCGGAGGCGACAGAGACCGTGAGGACGGGGGGGGTGACGGTGTTCGCCGCCCCGAGCATCAGTCCCGCGTACATCGGCGTCGGCTACATCATCGGGCCGCGTCTCGCGGCGCTGAACTTCTCCGGCGGAGTCCTCGCCTGGGGCCTTCTCGTGCCGCTGCTCATGTTCTTCCTCGGACCTCAACTGCAGTCCTATCTCCCCGCGGGCGCTCCCGCCGAGGACTGGCAGGCGCTCGCGAACTCGGTCTGGCGCTTCATCGTTCGCCCGATCGCCGTCGGAGGAATGCTCGTGGGAGCGGCCTATACCCTCTTCCGCATGAGGAAGAACCTGACGGGCGGGCTCAAGCGCGCCGTCGATGAGATGAGAGGCGCCGCCGCCCCGAGCAAGGTCGGACGGCTCGACCGCTACATGAGCTCGAAGGTGGTCTTCGCCCTCATCGGTGTCGTCTGGCTGGTGATGACCGGCCTCTACATCTATCTCTCGGGAAGCCTCGTCGGGGGGATCGTCGCCGCGGTCGTCATGCTCGTCGTCGGCTTTTTCTTCGCGACCGTCTCCGGGTACCTCGTCGGGATCATCGGATCTTCGAACAACCCCGTCTCCGGCCTGACGCTCTCGACCCTCATCATCGCCGCGATCCTGATGGTCTCTCTCGGAGTCTCGGGGGCGAGCGGGGTGCTCGCGGTCCTCGGAGTCGCGACCGTGGTCTGCGTCTCCTCGGCCGTTGCCGGCGAGCTCCTGCAGGACTTCAAGGTCGGCTACATCCTCGGGGGCACTCCGCGAACGATCCAGATCGTGGAGCTCATCGCCGTCACCGTCGCGAGCCTCATCATGTACTTCCCGCTCCTGGTGCTGCACCAGGGGAACATCAACGAGGGCGGGATCGGTTTCGGCGATCCACGGCTCTCCGCGCCGCAGGCCGGTCTCATGGCTTCGCTCGCTCAGGGAATCGTGGGCGGCGACATGGCCTGGCCGCTCGTGGCCGTGGGTGTCGTCATGGGCGTCGTGATGATCATGGTCCAGGTGAAGAGCCCGATGCTCTTCGCCGTCGGCATGTACCTGCCGCTCGCGACCACGTTCGCCATCTTCGTCGGCGGCCTCCTCCGCTGGGTCACCGACACGATGAGCGAGAGAAGCGGCCACAACGCCGCCCAGAAATCCCGCGTCGAGAGCATCGGGGTGCTCACCGCCTCCGGTCTCATCGCGGGAGAGGCCCTCGTCGGGCTCGTCATCGCGACCTTCGCGTACTTCGAGAAGCCGATTCCCGCGATCCTCGCGAACCCCTCCTACCTCGTGGGACTCGGGGTGCTCGCGGTCATCGCCTACACCCTCATCAAAGTGCCTCTCGAGAAGGCGGGAAGCCCGGACGAGCCGGCGATGCCCCAGGCCATGATGTAAAGGAAGGCGGCGTCCTCAGCGGTATCGCTCCGCCGTCACAGGCCGAGATGAAGGCGCAAGGCGTCCTCGAGCTCCGACAACAGCGAAGCCGGGAGATGCCCGACTCGTCGGCCGACCCGTTCGATCGCCACCGAACGAACCTGCTCCGCCTGGGCCTTGGAGTCGCGGGGCAACCCGCATTCCGTAGCTGGAAGCAGAACTTGAAAAGGATGGATCCTGGTGACGTTGGAAGTCACGGGCACCACGGTGATGACGCCTCGGTTGAGCCGCGACGCTGTGGCATTGGCGCCGTCGTTGCTGACGATCACTGCGGGCCGATTCTTGCTCGCTTCAGAACCCCGAACAGGCTCCAGGTCCACCAACCGGATCTCGCCACGGAGCATCAGCTTGAGCGCGGAATCCCGTCGGCAGCAACGGATTCCCACGCATCAGCCTCACCGCTCGATCGCCACTCCTCCCACGCATCCGCATAAGCCGGGCCAAGTCCCGCAGCACGCAACAACCTGACGGCCCTTTGAATTACCGCCGACCGGGAGCGAACTCCGAGGCTCCGGGCGTACTCGTCGAGAAAGTCGATGTCTTCGTCGGGCAGACTGACACTGATCTTCACACTCTCATGCTACCACTGGTAGCTATGGAGTAGCAATCGAGGCCAAAGCTCAGTCCGTGCCCGATCCCACCACCACTGGCGGGCTCACGGCGAGAAGCGTGTACCCGTTGTTGGCGAAGAACCGGAACTCGTACTGGTCCGGCGTGAGGGGCATGGTGAACGTCAGCACTGCCGACGAGACTCCGGTCGCCGGCATCGTTCGGGTTCCGTTCAGGTACTTCCAGTCGACGTAGGCCGTCGGGGCGCTTCCGACCCTCGCCAGGACGACCCAGTCGCCGCGGTACGCGGGACCGTCCGTGACCGTCACTTGAACCGAAGCCCCCGGCGCGGCCGACGCGGTGCTCACCGTCAATGTCGGCGCCAGCGTCACCACCACGGGGCTCGTCGCCAGAAGCGTGTACCCGTTGTTCGCGAAGAATCGGAACTCGTACTGCCCCGCCGTCTGAGGTATCGCGAACGTCAGCTCGGCGAACGTCATTCCCGCCGCGGGCGGAGTCCTGGTGCCGCTCAGGTACTTCCAGTCCAGGTTGGCGGTCTGAGCACTTCCCACCCTGGCGAGCGCCACCCAGTCGCTGCGGTTGCCGGGACCGCCGGACACCGTGACCGCAACCGAACCGCCCGTGCGCACCGAAGTCGCGCTCACCGCGAGCGCCGGGCCCGCGGCCGCGCCGGATCCCGTCAACGGGATCGTCGCCCCGTCGGCGCCGGTCAAGCTCAGAGAGCCGCTCGCTGGACCCGCCCCGGGAGGCGCGAAGCGCACCGTCAATGCGGCCGTCTCCCCCGCTCCGAGAGAGTAAGTGGAGACGCCTACGAGGCTGAATCCCGCTCCCGATGCGGCAGCGTTTCCGTTCAAAGTTCCCGCTCCGGCATTGCCCACGGTGAGCGTGAGATCCGCGCTCGATCCCGGAGTCACCGGGCCGAAGGCCAGGCTTTGAGGTGAGACCGAGAGCACCGGGGTCGAAGGCGGAAGCTCTCCCGTCCCGCTCAAGGGCACGACGGCGCCGCCGGCGCCGGTGAGCGTGAGCGCTCCGCTCGAAGCGCCCGGCGACGAAGGCTCGAAGCGCACAGTGAGGAGCGCCGTCGCCTCCGGCCCGAGGGAGTAGCCCGCGGGGCCGACGAGGCTGAAGCCGGCGCCAGATACCGAGGCGCCCCCCGTCAGGGTCCCTCCGCCGGCATTTCGCACGGTCACCGTCTGCTCTACACCCGTCCCGGTAAAGACCGTTCCAAAGGAAATGCTCGCGGGCGTGACCGAAAAGAGCGGCGTCGTCGGAACCTCAACGGCCACCGGCGCGCTGGTCGCGAACGAGGTGAACCCGTTATTGGCGAAGAATCGAAGCTCGTAGGTCCCGAGCGTCTGTGGCATCGTGAACGTCAGCGCCGCCGACGTGACTCCCCTGGCGGGCAACGAGCGCGTTCCGCTCAGATACTTCCAGTCCACGTAGCTCGTGAGGGCGCTTCCCACGTTCGCGAGCGCCACCCAGTCGCTGCGATTGCCGGACCCGTCCGCGACCGTGACCTGGAGCGAGCCGCCCGGCGCCACTGACGAGGCGCTTACTCCGAGGACGGGAGGACGGGCGGTCATGACCGGGCTCGTCGCCAGGAGGTTGTAGCCGTTGTTCGCGAGGAAGCGGAGCTCGTAGTCGCCCGGCGTCGCCGGCATGGCGAACGTCAGCTCGGCCGAGAGCAGGCCGGTCGGAGGCAAGGTCCGGCTGTTGCTCAGGTACTTCCAGTCCACGTAGCTCGTCACGGCGCTTCCCACCCTGGCGAGCACCACCCAATCGGTTCGGTTCCCGGGGCCGTCTCTGACCGTCGCCTGCACGATCTCGCCCATCGCGAGAGAGGTCTTGTTCACCGCGAGCGACGGAGCGTCATCGTTCAGGATCGTCCCGGTTCCGCGGCCGTCGGCGATTTGCGCTCCTGTCGCTCCCGCGAGGTCGACGAAGAACGTCTCGTCCGACTCGACCAGGGTCTCGCCGGCCACGGCAACGGAGATCGTCTGACTCGGCGTCCCCGCGGGCAAGAGGAGTGAGCCGGCGGCGGCAGCGTAGTCCGCTCCGGCGCTCGCGGTCCCGTTCTGAGTCGCGAAGCCGACGCTCACGTCGTACTCCACGGGAACGGAGAGCGAGACCGTGAAGACGAAGCTGGTGGATCCGGCATCGCCCTCGACGAGCGCGGTATCCGTGATCGCAAGACTCGGGAGATCGTCGTTGACGTTCACGGCCGTGACGTCCGCGGGGTCGAGCCCGGCGTAGTCGGGATCGGCGCTCACCGCGGGAGAAGTGACGATGGTGAAAGCGCGGTCTCCGTCGAGGAGCGCGTCGTCGATCCCGGTCACGGTGACGATGCGCGGCAGCTGCGCATCGTCGGGGTCGAACGAGAGCTCGGAGGGCGAGACCACCCCTTCCGTGGGATCGGAGCTTTCGAGACCAATGGTCACGTTGTCGCTGGGTGACGATCGGAGCGAGACCGTGAACGTCGCCGTGCCCCCGCCCTCGGTCGTGGTGAGTCCGTCGGCCGAGCCCAGGACGACGCCCGGCACTCCGCCGCAGCAGACGGGAACCGTGGTCTCGATGCTCAGGCTCCAGCCGTTTTCGAGGACGCCCCCATCCAGGAAGATATCGTCGATGACGAAGAGGCTCCAGGTCCCGTTCGGGTCGACCCCGCTCAAATCGCCGAGAGTCGTGAAGTACGGACCCGAGGGCGCGCCCTCGTCGAAGTCGTCCGAAGCTCCCTCGTAGTTCGAGAGCCGGTATTGACCCGTCACCAGCTGACCTCCGTCGGGGGGCGCCGAGGACGCGTCATCGTCGAACGCCAAATCGATTCCTTGAACGCGTCCACCGCCCCCGGCGTCGGACATCAGGACCGCGCCGCGGCCGTTCGGCGCCACCAGGAGCACGTCGAGGTCGTCGGGAAAGGCATGGGTCAACCCATGAAGTCCGACGCGGAGACTCCCGACTTCCCCGATCATGCCCGAGACCTCGATCGTCGACGGATAGGGACTCGCGGGCCCGCCGGCGGAGATATGGACGGGACTCTCGTTCGCCCAGGTGCTCGAAATTCCGGAAGGAACCTCGACACCGAGGTCGAACGCGAAGCGCGCGACTCCGCTGTCGACCCCGCCGTCCTGGAGCGAGAGCGTCGCGAGAATCTCTCCACCGCAGGCGCCGTCGGCAACGAATGAGAACGAACGGGAGACAGCCGCGGCTCCGGCTCGCAGGGTTCCATAGCTCCGGGAAGCGCTCGGCGACGTGACCCCGCCCGAGGCCTCGAGGGCCGCGACGACCTCCGCGGTGTCAGCCAGCCCGACGTTCCGAAGAGCGATGTCGACGGTGACGAGCTCCCCCGGATCGAGGACGCCGTTTCCGGCGCCGCACTCTTCGGCCGCAATAGCCGCGCCCGCGGCCACGACCGCGGGGCGCGCTACTTCATCGCCGTTGTAGACGACGAGAGCGAAGTCCTGATCGAGGGCTCCGCCGACGTTCGGCACCCCGTCCGAGTTCACGTTGGTGGCGGTGACCGACACGATAAAATCGCCCGCCGTGCCCGGCGGCAGGAAAACGCTCTCGACGTTGTTGCGCAGGTCCGGGGCGCCGCCTTCGATCGACCACGCTCCCGAGAAAACGTTGCCTTTGTAGGTGACTCCGCCGACGATGACGGCGAGATCCAGGTCGTTGTTGAACGCGGGGCCCGTCGTCGATCCCGGCGCGTCGGTCCAAGCGAGCGTCACCCGGAAGGGGCGCGAGGAATCGGCGATCGTCCCGGTCACGACGGCGCTCTGGCCGCTCGCGGTGAAGAGATCCTGAGGACGCTGGTCGCGAAGGATGCGCGGCGTCCCGTCGAAGGCGACGCCGAGGTTCAAAGCACCCATCCCCTGGCTGCTCGAGAAGAGCGCATCGTTCGCTCCGGCTCCGTCGAGATATCGGGTCGAGCTCAGGAGGTACGCCTTGGTCATCGCCGGGCTCGGCGCCGAAAGACTCTGGTTGATGAAGTGCTGGCGGACGAGGGCCGCTCCGCCGGCGACGGCGGGCGCCGAGTGGCTCGTGCCCGAGGAAGTGGAATAGAACTCCTGGCCGTCGGGAAAGAAGATCCCCGACGCGCTCCCGCACATCCCGGTTCCGTCGACGCAGGGGTGCGCCCGTCCGGTCGCTCCCGGCGTCGCCGACTGATAGACGCCGCCGCTCACGTGAGTTCCCGGCGCGACCAGGTCCGGCTTGATGCGCCCGTCCTCTGTCGGCCCCCGGCTCGAGAAGTCGGCCATGTCGTCCGCGTCGTCGGCGAAGCTGTCGTCGAGGCCGCAGCCGTCCAGATCCCCGTGGAAGTGAACGTTCTCGCTCGCGCCGACGGTGATGACGTTCTTCGCCGTCCCGGGAGAGCGGAGTCCGTCGACCCCTTCGTTCCCGGCTCGCACCTGCCCCGGAATCGCTGGACGACGAGTCCCCA
>DAISKN010000299.1:0-8127 GCA_036820975.1 Acidobacteriota bacterium
TGGCTCGCCCCCACGGCGACGGCGATTCCGAGTAGCCCGACCAGGAGGACGCTTCTCTGGAAGCTTCGGAACGCGGCGAGCTCCCGGTCGCGCGAGCGGAGCGCGGCGAAAAGACCGACGGGCTCACCGCTTTCCTCCATGGTGAGCGGGGCGAAAATCGCCTGGAACGTCTCCCCCTGGAGCGGCAGGCGCACGTCCTCGGACTCCGCCGGCATCGACGCCGTAGAGAGCCAGTCCCGAAGGGCGGTGGTGCTCTCCGCGAGCGTGGTTCCCGTCTCCTGGTAGCCGGCCTCGGTTTTGGCGAAGAACACCACCTCGCACTCGGCGAAGCGCTTGATGTCCTGCGCCAGCTCATTGTCTATCTCGTAACCGGTGACGACGGCGCCGAGAATCTCATCGCCCACGCCGAAGGGAACCGAGACCGCGTGATAGAGACGATCCTCCTCCCGCCACACCCCTCCGAAACTCTCCCCCTCGATGGCCTTTCCCACGAGCGGTGTCCCGGAGAGATCCACCCCGGTGAGCGCTGGAAGGTCGGTGCGCGCGACGATCCTTCCGTCGACGTCGGTTACGATCATGAAGTCGCTTCCCACCTGCTCGACCATGGATTGAGCCGAGTCGAGAGTGGTGGCGGCGTCCATCTCGACCACCGCGGCCTTGAAGTAGGGGCTCTCGACGATGACCGAGTTGATGAGCTGCAGCTTCTCGAGCCGATCGGCCTCGAGGTTCTCGTAGAGCTCGCGGGTGGAGGTGAGAGCGACCCTCAGGGAGTCCTGGGCGAGCTGGCTCGCGCGCCGGTAGGAGAACAACAGAAGGGCGCTCGTGAGACCCACGACCAGCAGAAGCGAGACCAGGAAGATCTTGGCCTGGAGACCGAGCCTCGACCAGAAAGAGTCAGTACTTTTCACGCTTGTAGGGTTTTCCGAACTTGTTCAAGTGGGGGCGCTTGGCGAACCCGCTGACGTCGATCTGGACCACGAGACCCGTAGCCCCGGACTCGGTGACCGAGAGCGGCTGCGCCGCCTCCCCCTCCTCGTGCCAGGCTTTCAGCCGGTAGTTGCCGGGGGGTACGTCGTCGATGAGGAACCCTCCGTCGGGCGTGGCCCAGGCGAAGTACGGGTTCTCCATGACCTGCAGGAACGCGCTCATTTGAGGATGGATGTTGCAGTAGATGCGAACCAGCCCGGGTGTGGCGAAGGTGAAATCCTTCCTGGCTCCGTTCTTGTAGAGCCCGAGATCGAAGCGGTTTCCCTTCGAGAGGGAGAACACGTTGTGCATGATGTCGTCGTGGTTCGGGAAGCTGACCGATCCGTTCAACGGCACGACTTCGATATGGGGCTCGAACGTCTTCTCGCGAGAGGCGATGGAAACCGGACGCTTCTGGAGTGAGGTGGGAATCTCGGCCCGTACGCCCTCGAGAAACACGAGGACGTCCCGCACGACGGAGCGCTTCACGTTCCCTTTCTCCAGCACCTCGACTTTCCCCGAGACCGGGGCGGAGGCGGCGACGCCGGAGACGAGAATCGAGATTGTCAAAACCGCAAACCGATGAAGCATGGATCAACCACCCGAGAAGCGAGCTTCATGGTACCATTTTTTTATGCGCTCGTTTGATCTCGCACTCGCATTCACGCTCGCCGCCGTCGCCGCCGCCTCCGCGCAGGAACAGCAGGAAGAGGAGCCCTTCGAAGAATCTCAGGGCATCCAGTTTCGGGTGTCGGGAGAAGTGAAGGGCCACTACCGCTGGTCCGAGGACGACAGCCTCCCCCTGCGGTTCTTCCCCCCGGAGTTCGCGCCCGCGGGACGGAATCAGGTCGAGATGCGAGCGGTCTCCCCCGGCTCCTCCATCGAGATCAGCAAGGCGACGGTGTTCTTCGACGTCGACTTCCCCCACAGCGTCTCCGGCAGGGTGAAGCTCGATTTCCTCGATCTCTACGACCGCAACCCCACGAGCAGCGACCACAACATCGACGTGGACGAAGCCTACCTCCGATTCGGCAAGAAGTACGAGTCGCTCGAGCCCATGCCGGGAACCCACATCTATGCCTTGTTCGGAAAGGCTCCCAAGTTCGAGCGCCAGCTCTTCCGCAGGCTCGAGAGCTACGGTCTGGTCCAGACGGCCTTCAATCGATTCAACGATCTCCAGCTGCAGATTGGCGGAAGCGCGGGAAAGAACTTCTACTTCCGGGCACAGGTGAGCAACGGCAACCCGACGTTCATGCGCGATCCCAACGTGCTCGCGGGAGACAACGGCGTCGAGCCGCCCCCGAGACCCGACATCACCTTGGAGTCCGGCTTTCCCATCTTCTATCACGCGGAAGTCGAGGAGCTGGCCTTCGACGATAACTTCGAAGGCGGGTTCGGCGGAGGCTTTCGCTGGGCCTCCGAGGATCAGCAGCGGGGGGTCGACGTCCTCGGTTTCTACTACCAGACGACGCTCTCGGACGCGGCGAAGCTTCATGGAACGTTCTACGAGGGCGACATCGATCTCCTCAACGGCGCCGGAGTAAGCCTTCCCATCTCGGGCAACGAGCGCACGGAGTGGGGTGTCAACGCGGACGGCCAGTACGGAAACCTCGGGGTCTTTCTCCAGTACGTCGACGAGGAGGCCGCGTCCCTTCCCCGGACGGGGCTCGAGGCCGAGGCCGGCTACAACATCGTGCTCGGCGATCGCGGCGACCCGGCGGCGCTCTTCACCGTGATACAGCCCGTGGTTCGCTACAGCCGGCTCGACAACGGATTCCGAGCCCCGCCCGGCTTCGTCGCCCCGAGCGTGATGTGGGACTGGACGAAGATCGACGCGGGAGCGCGCATCACGATCCTCCAGAACATCGACCTCACCGTGGAGTACTCCTACCATGACATCGAGGCGAGCCAGCAAATCGACCACGACGAGTTCCTGACGACACTGCGGTTCCGTTTCCCGTAACTGCTACCAAGAGTAACGACTCCGCGGTTGGCGCGCGCCCCGCGAAGATCGCGCAAGTCGTTCGTGAATGGACCGATACGGGACGAACTCCGCTCTTTGGCCTTCTTCTTGCAGTCTCCAGGCTGACAGGAGGTGGACCATGATGCACGTGGACGTTCTCCATTCGAGCGAGTCGAACGCGCGCGCCGTCTACCTGGAGCCCGAAGGCGGCGGCGTCAACTCCAAGACCAGGGTGAGGGCGGTCTACCGCGATCGAAACGGCGTTCGCGAGACGAGCCGAGTCTTCGAAACCCTGCAGGAAGCGCTGGCCTACGCGCAGACGCTGTATCCGCCGGCGGCGTGAGCGCGGGGTCGATTGCCGTAGGACGGTTTCCGGGGTAGAGTGAGGTAGGAAATTCCTACCAAGGGGGACACCATGGCCACGGAGACGGCCGACGTCGTCGAATTCCTCGCGACCACTCGACTCGGGGAGAAGGGGCAGCTGACCATCCCCAAAGAGTATCGTCAGTCTCTGAACCTCGACCCCGGCTCTCCGATTGCCGTCGTTCAGGTTGGAAATGCCCTCCTTTTGATTCCGGAGCAGGCTCGTTTCCGTGACCTGTGCGACCGGGTGGCGCGGGCCTTCTCGAGCCGCGGGATGACGGCGGATGAGGTCGTCTCGACGTTGCCCGAGGCGCGCGAGCGGATCTACGCGGAGCTCTATCCCGGCCTCGTCAAGCGGAAGGGTCGAAGGGCGAAAGCCTCGAAAGCGAAGCGCGGATGACGAGGGCCGTTCGGCTCCGTCTCTTCCTCGACTCCAACGTGCTCACCGGCGGAATCCTCTCCCCCTGGGGGTTGGACAAGGCGGTCTTGTCTCTTTGTGCCGCACGAATCTGTCGGATGGTACTGGCCGAGGTCGTAAGGCGGGAGGTCGAGACCAATCTCCTTTCGCGGGCTTCCAGTTTTGGCGAAAAGGAGGCTCGGCGCGTCGTCGCCGACTACCTCGAATTGATCAAGCTCGCGCGCCCCGAGATCGTGGCCGTCCCCGAAGCAGCTGAGGTCGCGCGCTCGCGCGCTCTCATCCGTCACGAAGCGGACGTTCCCGTCCTGCTGTCCGCGATTCGGTGCCGTCCTGATTGGTTTCTTACCCACAACCTCAAGCATTTCTCTCCCGCGGTTGCACGGAGGACCGGACTTCGAATCGCCACTCCCGTCGAGTTCTTCCGCTCCCTGGCATCGGTCTGACGCATCGCCGCTCGTGGCTGGCAGCGTCTTCCAGCCGCGAAAGGGCCGCGCTCCCGGCGTGCCTTCGGTATGATGGCGAGCCGTGCGCAGAACCCCGGTCGGCTACGTCCTTCCCCTCGCGCTCTTTCTCGGCGGATGCGGTGACGAGTCGATCTCACTCCTCGAGCTCGCGCCCCCGGGCCAGTCGGCCGACACCGTTGGCGGCGTCGAAGCGCTTACCCCCGGTTTTCCTTCCGCGCTCACGTTCCGGTTGACGCTTCCCGAAGAGCCGTTCCTGGATTTTTCGGTCGCCGTCCTCGCTTCCGGAGACGTGGGACGCGGGAGAGTCGCGTTCTCCGTTCGATTGGATGACGAAGGCGAGCGCTTCACCGTATATGAAGAAAGCGTTCGCGCGCGTGGCGGTGGTGATTTCCAATCCCGGAGCGTGAACCTGGCCGCATGGCGCGGAAAGGAAGTCGCCCTCACTCTCCGCGCGGAGCCAGCGCATCCCGAATCCGTCGGGTCCTGGGTCGAGGGCGTTTCGATCGCCTGGGGCGACCCGCGGATCGAGAACCGTGCGCGCGGGCCGCGCCCGACGCGGCCCTCCATCGTACTCATTCTGGTGGACACGCTTCGCCGGGACTATCTGGGCTTCCACGGCTTCGACGGACCCATCTCCCCCAACCTGGACTGGCTCGCGAAGGAGTCGGTGGTGTTCGAGAACGCCGTCACCCAGGCTCCCTGGACGAAGCCGTCCATCGCGAGCCTGTTCACGTCCCTTCCTCCCGATACCCACGGGCTCGACAACCACGAGGGTCTCTTCGGTCCTCGGGAAGATCAGGCGCTCACGACGGGAGTCCTTCCCGCGGAGGCGGTCACCCTGGCCGAGGGGCTGAAGGGCGCCGGCTACCGCACCGCCGCGTTCGTCGCGAATCCCTGGATTCACGAGCGCTACGGATTCGATCAGGGATTCGACTCCTACGAGGTGGTGGAGACGCTCCCCGAGATCCTGGAGCGGGCGCGAGGGTTCGTCCGGGAAGGCGAGGGACGGCCGTTCTTTCTCTACCTTCATTTCATGGACGTGCACGGGCCGTACGACGCCCCCGAGGAGGATTTTCACGCCATCGGGACGAGCGCGAGCCTTACGGTGCGCGAGGAGCCGCGCGAGGGCGATCTCGCGACGCTTCCGCCGTATCTCGAGGGAATCCCGTGGTTCGGGGACGAGGAGTTCCGGAGCCGCACCTACGGAGACATCATCGCCTTTCGGCGTTCTCGGAGCCATACGCTCCGGGCGCGCTACGCGGCGAACGTCCTGGATTTCGATCGCCGGATCGCGCCCTTCCTCGATGAAGTCCGCAACCCGGCGTTGAACGACGATACCGTTCTGGTCCTGACCTCGGATCACGGCGAGGAGCTCCTCGAGCACGGAGGATGGGATCACGGGTTCAATCTGTACGAGCACCAGCTTCGCGTTCCCCTCCTCATCCGGATGCCCGGTGCCGCGGAACGCCGCCGCGAGGCTCGTGCGGCGAACCTGGTGGACGTCATGCCGACACTCCTCGCTCTCGCGAACGCGGATGTGCCCGAGGGAATCGAGGGGAGAAATCTGCTGGCACCCGACGGCTCGGACCGGCCCACCTTCTCGACGGCGACCAAGCACCGCGAGGGGGTGTACGCGCTCAGAACCGGGCGCTACAAGCTGATCTTCGATGGCAAGACCGGCTCGGTCTCGCTCTTCGATCTTTCGGCCGACCGGTCCGAGTACCGCGACATCGCCTCGGAGAACGAGGCGGAAGCCCAGAAACTGCTCGCGGTCCTCTCCCGCCACATCGAGCTCGCGCGGAGCTCGCGGCTGCACCCGCGAGAGGCGGTCATTCCCGAAGACATTCGAAAGCGGCTCGAGTCGCTGGGCTATCTGACGGAAAGCAAGTGATGCGAAAAAAGCCTCGCCGTGCCGTTCGAGGCGCGGCGAGGCATTCGAGCTAGTTGCGGTTCGGCTGCGGAGTCACCCGAAGGTAAGGCTTGAGCTCCTTCCAACCTTTGGGAAACTTGCCCTTCGCCTCTTCGTTCGAGACCGCGGGGACGATGATGACGTCCTCACCGTCCTTCCAGTTGACGGGAGTCGCCACCTGGTAGTTCGCGGTGAGCTGGAGCGAATCGATGACCCGGAGAATCTCGTCGAAGTTGCGCCCGGTGCTTGCGGGATAGGTGATGGTCAGCTTCACCTTCTTGTCGGGGCCGATGACGAAGACCGAGCGGACGGTGAAGGTCTCGCTGGCGTTCGGATGGATCATGTCGTACAGACCGGAGACCTTTCGGTCGTGATCGTCGATGAGCGGGAAGTTGAGCTTGGCCCCCTGCGTCTCCTCGATGTCTTTGGCCCATTTGTTGTGGTCTTCCATCTTGTCCACCGAGAGCCCGATGACCTTCACGTTCCGTTTGTCGAACTCCTTCTTCAGCTTCGCGACGGCGCCGAGCTCCGTGGTACAGACGGGGGTGAAGTCCTTGGGATGGGAGAAGAGAATGGCCCAGCCGTTTCCAATCCAGTCGTGAAAGCGGATCGGACCGTCGGTCGTTTTGACCTCGAAATCCGGTGCGGTGTCGCCGAGACGAATAGCCATATTTGGAAACCTCCTCTTATCAAGTACTACGCAGATTCGTCAGTTTCCCCGCCACTGTCAAGTAAGATGGGCGCCCCAGGAGGAGCTTTTCGATGACCACCCTCGCTTGGATGACCGTGGCCGCCCTCGCGGCCCTCGATTCCCGGGTCGATGCCGTATTCCAGGAGAACGATCGTGCCGACTCCGCCGGTTGTGCCGTCGGGGTCTATCGGGACGGGGCCGTCGCGTACAGCAAGGGTTTCGGCGCCGCCAGCCTGGAGCACGGAATCCCGATAACCCCGGACACCGTCCTCTACGTGGGCCCGGTCTCCGAGCAGTTCACCGTCATGAGCGTCGCCCTGGCGGCGCGCGAGGGAACCCTCTCGGCGAACGCGCTGGTTTTGAAGCGCTGGCGATTCGAGGACGAGGCGCTCGAGCCCGTCGCGCGCGACGAGTTCCTTCCGAGCCTCGGGACGATCCGGTTTCAGCGCGGCGACTCGGGGGAGGTAACCGGATTCACGATCTCGACGTCCCGAACGCAGAACCTTCGCCGGGAGAAGCGGTAGTCCGATGAAGGACGAGCCTCGATTCCACGGCTGGGTTTGGCTGACCTATGTCTTCCTGTTCTCCGCCGCCGTCCCGTGGTATCTGCCGGAAAGCGCGTCGCGCCCGGCGTGGCCGGGCTTTCCCCTGTGGGTGACGGTGTCCATCGGGGCCACGATCGCAATCGCGGTCTTCACCGCATTCGTGATCCACCGCTATTGGGACGAGGACGAGCCGTGAGCGAAGTTCCCCTGGGCCCGGGAGCGCTGTCGTTCATCGGCTTGTACCTCGCCTCGCTGCTCGTCATCGGCTACATCGCGAAGCGGGCGCAGCGGGATCAATCCCTCGGCGATTTCTATCTGGCGGGGAGAAATCTCGGAGGCATCGTTCTCTTGTTCACGCTCTACGCGACGCAGTACAGCGGGAACACCGTCCTCGGCTATCCCGGAGAGGCCTACCGTCTGGGCTTCGCCTGGATCATGAGCGTCTCGTTCATGATGTCCATCATCGTGGCCTATCTCCTGTTCGCCCCCGCGCTTCACCGCCTCGGCAAGCGCCACGGCTTCGTGACTCCGGGAGACTTCCTCGACTACCGCTTCGGCTCCCCCGCCCTTTCCTATCTCGCCAATGGCGTCCTCGTGGTCTCGATCGCCAACTACCTCCTGGCTCAGTTCATGGCGATGGGCCATATGGTCGCCGGCTTTTCGGGAAACGCGGTCCCTTACTGGGTCGGGGTCGTGGTCCTGGTGCTGGTGATCGTGATCTACGAGACCCTGGGCGGCCTCCGCGCCGTCGCCTGGACGGACTTCATCCAGGGCGTTCTGCTGTTCGTAGGAGTCGTGGGCCTGCTCT
>DAISKN010000300.1:0-8085 GCA_036820975.1 Acidobacteriota bacterium
GCCAACTCCTGCGCGGCGCCGAGAGCTTCGAGCGCCGGGAGACGGTCTTCCTGAATCGCCAGCGCGACAAAGAGAAGCCAGGTCATTTCGTAGTCAGTGCGTGAAGGTTCTCACGAGCGGTCTCGAGCCCGGGATCGATCGCGATGGCCTTTTCGAACGCCTCCGCGGCCTCCTGGTTCCGGCCCTGGCGGGCGAGAGCGATCCCGAGGCCATTGTAGGCTTCATAGGACTCGGGCGCGAACGACAGGGCTCGTCGGTAGGTATCCTCGGCCTCGGGGAGCTCCCCCGCCTTCATTCGCAGGCTGGCGAGGTTCAGGAGCGCATCGACGAAGGCGGGGTTCGCGCGGAGCGCGCGTTCGTAGTGGCTGCGCGCCTCCTCGATCCGCCCTTCTCTCTCCGACACCAGGCCGAGGTAATTCCACGCGGAGGGCTCGTTCTCGTCGAGCGCGATCGCCCGCTCGAAGCTCGTTCGAGCCGCGGCGAAATCGAGGGCGCGCGCTCGCTCCCTTCCCACGGCGAGGGCGGCCTCGAACGCGGCTTCGCGCGCGTCCAGAGACGCCGGCTGGACCTCGAGGGCTTTCTCGAACACCCGTCCGGCGCCGTCGGCGTCTCCCGCGGCGAGAAGCGCCTCGCCGAGGCTCATTCGCGCTCCGAAGTGCGCCGGGTAGATCTCGAGCCCCTTGGTGAACCACCCGGCGGCTTCCGGGAAGCGCTTCTGCTCCAGGAGCTCCGCGCCCAGGAGGAAATGACTTCGCGCGCTCGAAGGCGAGGTCTCGACGGTCTCTCTGAAGAGCGTCTCGTTGTCCCGCCAGTCGGGGATTCGGGTCCAGACGCGAGCGGCGCAGGCTCCGAGGACGGCGACAGCAACGACGGCGGAGAGCCATCGGCTCCGGGTCGCGAGCGCTTCGACCACGAGGCCGAAGGCGAGAGCCGCACCCATCATCGGAAGGTAGAGGAGCCGCTCGGCGAAGATCGTGCCCAGGGGGAATAGCAGATGAAGGGATCCGGCGAGGGGAACGACGAACGTCAAGGCCGCAATGCCGGCTCTCCCTCCACGCGCCGCGAGATACAGGAGGACTGCGAGGACGAGGGCGCCCAGGATCACCCGGAGGTCGCTCGCGCTTTCGGGAACCGGAATCTGATCGAAGGAGTAGTCGGCGGATAGAGAGCCGGGCCAGAGGGCCAGCCGGACGTAGTGGAGCAGCAGAACGGGAGCCGCGAGCAGGCGGGCTCCGATCCCCGAATGGGCGAGGGGGTTATCGAGAAACCCGATCTCGCGGCCCCGGATCCCGAGTCCCCCGAGGACCGCGATGCGGACGGCGGCGCCGGCGACGACGGCGCCCCCGAGCGCGAGAAGCCGCGCTCCGTCCCGGCGATGGAGAACGAACAGGGGAAGCGCGAATGCCGCGCTCTCCTTCGAAAGGAGAGCGCAGAGGAACGCTCCACCCACGAGAAGGGGGCTCTTCTTCCCGGCGAACAGCAGGAACGAGGCGAGCGTGAAGAGAAAGGCGAGGATCTCGGCGCGGCCGACGAGAGCGTTCACCGGCTCGCTCTGGACCGGGTGGAGAGCGAAGAGAAGCGCCGCCCCGAGAGCGCCGGCGCTCGACAGGCCCATGGTTCGGGCGACGAGAAGCGCCGAGACCGCGGCGACGCCGTGAAGGACGTCGTTCGCGAGATGAAATCCCGCCGCCGAAGCGCCGAGGGCTCGATTCAGCCCGAAGCTCAGAAGGGTGAGGGGCCGATAGAGGCCGGCGTCGACGATCTCCCCCCAATAGCTCGTCGTCAGAAGCCCCCAAAAGTCCAGGCTCTGGACCAGGGGATTCCTCTCGATGACGAAACGATCGTCGTAGACGAAGCCGTTCCCGAGGTTCGCCAGGTATGCGAGGAGAGCGGCCGCGAAAACGAGAACGGCCGGGCCTCCAGAAGAGGCCCGGCCGGAATCAGGCAAGAACTCTACGCTACCAGCGGTACCTCACGCCGAGCTGCACCTGCCGCGGCTCACCCACGATATTGAGGAAGCCGAAGTTCGGCGAGCCGATGCTCTCGTTGCTGGTGAGCCGGTTGGCGTTGTTGAACACGTTGAACATCTCGAACAGCAGCTCGAGGTTTCCCGGAGTGCCGAAGTCGAAAACCTTGCTGAGCCGGATGTCCATCAGGAACGCGCTGGGCTGGCGCGCCGAGCTCCGCGGCTGGAGACCGTCCGCGAGATCCTGTCCCGCTGCTTCCGCTCGCGCCCGGTTGGTGTCGTCGATCACGGCATAGTCTCTCGTGTTCCGATCGCCGTTGCTGTCTCGCCCTGAAAAAACGGTGTACGGACGTCCGGTATTCGTCTGGAAGAGCGTCGAGAAGACGAAATCGAGCGGGAGATCGATGACCGCGCTCGCCACGAGCCGGTGCCTCAAGTCGTTCTCGCTGTCCGCCCAATCGGCATCGAGGTTCTCGGGCTGGGTATTGCGGAAGCCGCTCGAGTCGCGCTCGTTGTCGTCGTCGGTCTTCAGGTTGGAGAGCGTGTAGAACGCCTGGAACTGATAGTTGTTCGAGAGGCGCTTTCGCAGGGAGAACGTCGCGGCGTTGTAGCGGCGACCGGCCGTCGACTCTTCCACCTGGAACTGGTTGTAGGCCGGGTCCACGCGGGTTCCGTCGTAGAGCCCGCGGCCCCAGGCGTCGAACCCTACCGGTGGCTGCGGAATGTTCCGGTTCACCCGCCGATGATCGTTGACGGTGTCGGCGAAGACGTAGTCGGCTCCGAGCGAGAAGTTCTCCAGAACCTCGTGCTCGATCCCGACGTTGGCCCGCGAGGTGCGCGCGTTCTGGAAGTTGTCGTCGAAGAACGCGATATCCGAGACCGGGAGGCTGTCGTTGAGCGGATCGTCGGCGGGGAGGCCCGACTCCGGATAGACGAAGGGGAAGTCCGGGATCTGGTTTCCGAAGAGGAAGAACAGAGCCTGGCGATAGCCGTTCGCCGTGAAGGAGTTCGCCATCAACAGGAGGTTGGAGCGGGAATAGAAGACTCCGGCGCCGCCTCGGACGACGGTCCTTCCGTCGTTCCCCGGATCCCAGGCGAAGCCGAACCGCGGGGCGATGTTGTTCAGATCGTCGGGAATTTCCCCCTGCACGAGACCGATGGTGTCGAGTCCCGGGTCAGCGGGATTCCTCGATTGCTTCCCGTCGGTCTGCTCCGGCGCGGTGGGGTTCCACTGGCCTTCCCACCGGACTCCGAGGTTGAGGGTCAGGCCCGGGGAGGGTCTCCAGGTGTCGTTGATGTAGAGGGCGAGCTCTTCCTGCCCGATATCGATGGTTCCGGACTCCGGCGTCGAGAAGCCGTTCAGGCCGAGGCGCTGGGTGAACTGGGCGGGTGTTCCGGCGACGTACTGCTCGAGGGTGTTGAACTGGTAGTAGCCCCCACCCCAGCCGTAGAACGCCTGGCTGGTGTCGGTGAGGTTCAGATCGCCGCCCATTTTCAGATCGTGATCGCCGAAGAGATAGGTGAAGTTATCGGTGAGCTGGAGGCGCGTGTGATCGGAAGTGATGGGAAGGAACCACTGCCTTCCGAATCGTCCGGTGTCGTTGATGACGATCGTCGGGAGGTCGTTGCTCTCGCCGAGGCGGGGCCGATCCTCGAAAGAGTACTGGAAGCGGATCTCGTTGAACTTGTTGGTTCCGATGAGGCTGGTATTGCTGACGACGATGGAGTGCGAGGTATTGGCCTCGAGGTTGGTGCCGTTCTCCGCCGAGGCCTGCACCGTTCCCGCGACTCCGCCCGCGGTCGAGAAGAAGTTCTCGCCGGTGAAGTCGCTGAAGTTGTATCGGATCGACAGCGTGTTCGTCGGGTTGATCTGGATGTCGACCTTGCCCAGGATCGCGGTGTTGTCGAGGAGCTCCGCGGTGTCGCCCTCCTCGTCGCTGAGGCAGTCGACGCCGCCGATCTCCTGGCCGTAAATCTGGGTGTTGCAGACTCCGGCGACGTTCCGGTTGAACCGCATGGCCACGGGCCGGTCGAAACCCTGCCGGTCGACGGCGAAGAAGAAGTGCGCCTTGTCCTTGATGATCGGGCCGCCGACGCTGCCTCCGAACTGCTGCTGGGAGAACTGGGCGTTGGTCAGGTCATTGCCGTTCCCATCCTGCAGTGTCGAGCGAAGACCCTCGTTCCGTCCGAAGAAGAAGGCGCTCCCGCGGACGTCGTTGGTCCCGGACTTCGTCACCACGTTCAAGAAGCCGCCACCGGAGCGTCCGAACTCCGAGGAGTAGCCGTTGGCGAGAACCTGGAACTCCTGAACGGCCTCCTGCGAGACCACGAAATAGGGAACCTCGGGCTGGCCGGTGGCCGAGCCGAAGAACGTGTTGTTGAAGTCGGCGCCGTCCACGGTGATGTTGGTGTCGATCCCCTTCATCCCGCCCATGTTGATCGTGGTCCGTCCGCTGGCGGGGCCGGCCAGCACGACGTTCGGCGTGTTCAGGGCGAAATTTTTGTAGTCGCGTCCCGCGATCGGGAGATTCTCGATCTCCCTGGAGTCGAACGTTGCCGCGGGGACCGCGCGCGCGACCTCGATGAGAGGCGACTCCGCGGTCACGGTGATGACTTCCTCGACGGTCGCGACTTCGATGGTCACGTCGCCGAGGCTCACCTGGGATCCGACGTTGACGACGAGGCCGTCCCGCCGGAGCGACTGGAATCCCGCGAGCTCCGTCGTCAGCACGTACCGGCCCACGGGAAGCAGAGGTACCCGGAAGCGGCCGTTCTCGTCAGTCACCACGGTCCGGGACAAACCCGTCTCCGCGTTGGTCACGGTGGCGCTGACCCCGGGAAGGACGGCGCCGGTGGCATCGACGATTCGTCCGTCGATGGTTCCGGTGCCCATCTGTTGAGAGAACAGAGGCGCCGCGAGGAGCGCGAGAACGCACGTCGCCGCGAGCCACGATTTCTTGAGCATATGACCCCCTGAAATTTTCGAGCGGACGAACCCCGCAATCCGGGGGAGCTTATCTCACAGGGGTGAGCGCCTGTCAAGAAGCCGGGCCACAGGGGGGCCAGATTTAACGGCGGAGTAACGGAGTGTTAGCATCCGCGGAATGTTCCCGGCGTTCGTCGAGCCCCCGCAGTTCGTCGACGTCCGCGCCGAGTCGGGAATCGAGTTCGTCCACGACAGCGGCGATCCGGAGAAGCGAGTCATCCTGAGCTCGCTGGGAGGCGGCGCCGCGCTCTTCGACTACGATGGCGACTCCGATCTGGATCTGTACCTCGTCCGAAGGGGCGCGAACCGCTTGTACCGCAACCAGGGCGGCTTCCGCTTCGAAGACGTCACCGAGAATGCGGGCGTCGCCGCCGCGGGCTGGAGCATCGGATGCGCCGCCGCTGATTTCGACAACGACGGGCTGGTGGATCTCTACGTCCCCCGAATCGGAGCGAACGTTCTCTACCGCAATCGCGGAGACGGCACGTTCCATGACGTCACCGCGGCCCTGGGGGTGGGAAACGAGGGTTTCGGCGCGAGCGCCGCGTTCTTCGACGCCGAGGGAGACGGCGATCTCGATCTCTACGTCGCCAACTACGTGGCGCCCGATCAGGCGTTTCCCGAGCCGGGCTCCGAGCCCACGTGCCAGTGGCTCGGAATGGCGGTGATGTGCGGCCCTCGGGGCCTCGAGGGGCAGGCGGACGTTTTCTATCGAAACGAGGGTCTTCGGTTCGTCGAGGCGATGAAGGAGAGCGGACTCGAGGATCGAATTCGCGCCTTCGGGATTGGAGTGGTCAGCGCCGACTACGACGACGACGGCGACGCCGACCTCTACGTCGCCAACGACACCGACCCGAACTTCCTCTTCCGCAACGAGGGGAGCGGACGGTTCGAAGAGGTCGGGCTCCTCTCGGGCGCGGCCTACAGCGGCTCGGGAGCGACGCAGGCCGGTATGGGGGTGGATTTTGGAGACGCGAACGGGGACGGGCATCTCGACATCTTCGTCACCAACTTCTCCCACGAGACCAACACCCTCTACCTGGGCTCTGCGGGCGGGCTGTTCACCGACGCCACCGAGGAAGCCGGTCTCTCGGGCCCGAGCCTCGGACCGCTCGGCTGGGCGACGCGCTTTTCCGATCTCGACAACGACGGCGACCAGGACCTCTTCGTCGTCAACGGCCACGTCTATCCGGACGTCGAGTCCGTGGACGCGACGACGAGCTATCGCCAGCGCAACCAGGTGTTCCTGAACGACGGGCGGGGCAACTTCGTCGAGTCGGCGGGGGACCCTGCCGTCGAGCCGAAATCGAATCGCGGCGCGGCATTCGGGGACATCGACGACGACGGCGATCCGGACGTCGTCATCAACGCCATGGACGACAGGCCCACTCTGCTCCGCAACGATTTCGCGAAGGGCCGCTTCGTCGGACTCGCCCTCGTCGGGAGGACGAGCAACCGCGACGGCGCCGGGGCGCGCGTCCGCGTCCTGTCTTCGGCGGGCGAGCAGGTGAAGGAAGCCCATGCCTCGGGGAGCGTTCTTTCCTCGAGCGACCCGAGGCTCCTGTTCGGCCTGGGCTCGACGGGGGCGGCGGACGAGATCGAAGTGCGCTGGCCGAGCGGCGCCAGGACCCGTCTCGGCGCGGCCAAGGCGGGCCGTTATCTGGTGATCGTCGAAGGGGTCGAGGGCTTCGTCGAGATCCCCGGTACGTCGCCGTCGCCGTAGGCCGCGTCCTCCCAGGCGATGCCGTGGGAGACCTGCTGGCGCGCGAAGAGGTGCTCGCAGATCCGCATCGTCGCCGACGGGTGGTTCAGCGTGTAGAAGTGGATTCCCGGGGCGCCGTTGCGGAAGAGCTCTTCCGACTGCTGGACCGCGATCTCGACGGCGAGCTCGAACTGCGAGTCGGGATCGTCGCGGTAGCCCTCCATGCGCTTGCGGATCCAGACGGGGAGGTCGGCGCCGCATTTCTCGGAGAATCGCGCGACCTGATCGTACGGCCAGACGGGCATCAGGCCCACGACGATGGGGATGTCGACCCCGCGGCGGCGGACCTCTTCGACGAACTGGAAGTAGCCGGCGTTGTTGAAGAAGTACTGGGTCACGGCGGCGTCGGCGCCCGCCTCCACCTTGCGCACGAAGTTGTCGACGTCTTCGCGGAGGCTGGTCGCTTCCGGATGGCCCTCCGGATAGCACGAGACGAGAACGTGGAATCCTCCTCGTTTCTTGACGAACGAAACGAGCTCGGCGGCGAATCGGAACCCGCCCTCGGGTATGGGAACATCGGCCGCCGTCTGCTGTCCCAGGAGCGGGACGTCCCCCCGGAGCGCCAGGACGCGGGTGAAGCCGGCGTCGAAGTAGCTCTCCAGGTGGCGCTCGATCTCCTCCCGGGTGAGGCCGAGGCAGGTGAGGTGGGGGACGACGTCGACCTCCATCACCTCCTTCACGGCGAGGCAGGTCTCGAGCGTGCGGACGTTACCGCTCCCGCCGGCGCCGAAGGTCACGGAAATGAAGTCGGGATTGAACTCCGTCAGGTGGGCGGCCGTTTCCTTGAGCTTTTCCCACCCCGGCGGGGTCTTGGGAGGGAAGAACTCGAAGCTCACGTGCGGCGGATGCCGGGTCAGACGCTTGGCGGAGGGAAGACCCATGAATCCCTCGCGCCGCACAGCCGCCATACCGGAGGAGATCGTAACGGCCTCCGCGGTTTTGCGCAATCGGGAGCCCGGCGGTAGGCTACCGGCCATGCTGCTTGCCTTCGGTCTCGCCGTAGTCCTCGCGGGCGGCCTGCAAACGTCCGGTCTCCCCGAGGAGATCGGAGGAAAACCGCTGGGACAGCTCCTGAAGGAATGGCCCGAGCAGTACGTGAAGTGGATCCTCACGAAGTCGGAGCGCCAAGCCTACCTGGCGCTCGCCACCGACGAAGAAAAGCTCGAGTTCATCGAGTTCTTCTGGGCCCGGCGCGACCCCGATCCCGCCACGCCCGAGAACGAGTACCGCCGCGAATATCTGGAGCGGTACGCTTTCGTCGCCAACCGCTTGAGCGCGGGGAGGCCCGGCTGGTCGACCGACCGAGGCCGCCTCTACCTGATTCTGGGGCCGCCACATTCGATCCAGCAGAATCCCATGGGCCGCTACGGT
>DAISKN010000301.1:0-8079 GCA_036820975.1 Acidobacteriota bacterium
GGCGCCGCTGCTTCCGGCCAGCGCGCGGGTGCGCTCGGCGGGGAGCGACGCCCGTCTGGTGGCCACCAGCGACTGGCTCTACATGGCGTATCGACGAAACGGGAACGCGGCCGAAGCCGCGAAGGTGCTCGAGCCCATCCGCGAGGGCATGCCCATCGAAGAGAACACCGCCTACTACCAGCGGCTCCTCATGTACAAGGGGCTGGTGAAACCCGAGTCGGTTCTGAACCCCGAGAAAGCGGAGCCTCTACAGGTCGCGACCCAGGGCTACGGCGTCGCGAACTGGTATCTCTACAACGGAGACGCGGCGCGCGCGCGCGACGTCCTCCAGAAAGTCGTGGCCGTCGGCTACTGGCCGGCGTTCGGCCACATCGCCGCGGAAGTCGAGCTCCAGCGTCTCGCGAAATAGCATCAGCGGGGTGGGGAAGGCCGCTTCGCGAGGAGCGGTCTTCCCGAGTGCTTCTGGAGGAGCCGGCGGGCGAAGCCAAGGTTGTAGACGCCGGGAAGGGATTCCGTTCGGTACTGCGGGCACCGGCAGGTGCTTTCCCTGCAAGCCCCTCGTGAGTCGCCGTGGCGCGCGAAGGCGTGGCCGCAAGAGCAAGCTGGCTCGTGCATCGATCCTCCTCAGGATCCGGCGCGTCGCTTCTGAATCGGAGACCTAAAGGCTACCACATTCCGGCGAACCGGGGTAATAATGTAGGGACGGAGTTCGGGACCGAGCGCGCCGACCGCTTCTCCGCCTGGAGCAGCCGCTTGGTCGAGAATGGTGCATTCGGAGAGACGCTGAAGCGCGCCCGCGAGGCAAGGGGAGTTCCCCTCGATGCCGTCGCCAGCGCAACCCGCATCGCGCGACATCACCTCGATGCCCTCGAAAGGGGCGATCTCGAGTCTCTGCCCAGCGGTCCTTTCGGGAGGAGCTTTCTCCGCTCCTACGCGGAGTTCCTGGGCATCGATCCCGAGCCGATGCTCCACGCCTATCGCTTCCAGGAGGCCGACCTGGGTCTCGGGCTCGAAAAGCTCAGCGAGAAATCAATCCGGGATCTCTCGCGTCTGCTCGAACGCCGTCCCCCGAGGAGGCGTTTTCGCGCGCCCTGGGCGCTGGGAGGGCTCGTCGCGGCGGTGTCACTCTTCGCGCTCTGGTGGCTCAACCGCGCCTCCACGCCCGCGGTTGAGCCTTTCGTCGCGAGGCCGGCGCCGGTGGCGGTGAGCCCCCTGCCACCGAAGGAAATCGAGCCCGATCCCGAACCGGGGCCCCCTCCGGCGAAAGCGCCTTCTCGAGCGGCCGCCATCTCGGTTTCCTAATCGGCCGTCGGGAGGGGCGTCGTGAACCACACCGTGACCGGAGTGGCCAATCGCTTCTCCGAAGGAGAGAGGGTCCTGTTCTGGACCCGCGTTCTTTCTCCGAAGCCCGGCGAAGTCATCCGCCACTACTGGCTCCACGAGGGAAGGCCCGTGATGAGGGCGGACCTCCGGATCGGCAGCACCCATTGGCGCACGTTCTCCCGCCTCACCCTTCCGGAGAATGCGAGCGGCAACTGGGCCGTCGAGGCGCGCGACGAGAGCGGCCGCGTCCTCGCGCGCGCGGAGTTCGTCTGCCTCGAGCGGGGAGAGTAGCTACTCCTTCAGAAGCTCGCCTCGGGCTTTCCCGTACCGGGCGCGATCCTCGTCGCTCACCTTCGGGTGCTGGAGGTCGAGAGCGCGGATCGTCGACGCCAGGACGTGCGCGACGATTCTTGAGCTCGTCGAATCCCTTGCAGGTCGTCGGGAGCTCGTTCAACTTCACCCAGTTCGCGGGGGGTGACGAGAAAGCGGTCGAGGAGCCGCTGGCTCAGCAGCCGTCTCAGTTGCCTCGACGGAAGTAGACGGGCTTCTCGGGGAGCTCGTCGATCGCGACGATCGTTCCGCCCTTCATCACCATGCCGAGCTTGCGGATGTTCGAGATGTTCTCGAGGGGGTCGGCTTCCAGTAGAAGGAGGTCCGCGCGCTTGCCTTTCTCGATGGTTCCGAAGTCCTGCAGTCCGCGGCAGGCGACGGCCCCGTTTCTGGTGGCGGCGACGATCGCTTGAGACGGCGTCATCCCGAGCTCCACCAGCCCCTCGATCGCGACGATCGTCCCTTCTCCGGGGTCCTGGTAGCCGGGCTTCGGCTTCCGCGCGAACTCCGGCGCCGCCGCGCGATAGTTGTCGGTGCCGACCGTCACCCGGCAGCCGCCGGCGATGAGCTTGATGGCGTTCCGGCGACGGGTCTCGAGCGATTCTCCCATCTCCTCCGCCTGGCGGCGCCGCTCGGCCGGAGTGAGCTCTCGCGTATCCGCTTTCCCTTGATGTCCGGTGAGGGCCGGGGAGGCCTCGAGCTTCTTCTTCGCGGCCTCCCGCTTCTCGACGTGCTCTTTCCAGGCGGGCCCGGTCATGGTGTTGACCAGCATGGAGCAGATTACGTCCCGCTCGCGGAAGAGGGCGACCAGCTCGTCCGTCATCTCCCGCGGCTCCACGATCTCGGGATGCTGCACCAGGTCGACGCCCGCCTCCAGGGAAAGGCGAAGTCCTTCGAGGCTCGTCGAGTGAGTCTCGGCCACGAGGCCGCGCCGGTGGGTCTCCTCGATCAGCACCTTCTGAGCCTCGGGTGAGAACCCGATGAGCGTCGGCATCGACGTGTGCCCGGTGCCGCCGTACTTCACGAAGTTCACTCCCTTGTCGAGATAGGCGTTGATCGCCACCCGGAGCTCCGACGGAGTCATGTCCATCAGGTCCTCGCCCGCGCCCTGGGCGACGAGCTCGTTCATCCGCTCCTGGAACAGCGTGAGCCCATCCTCCGGGATCAGGCTGAAAGTCATGGAGAACGGCCCGCCCCAGCCGACGATATTTCCCGCCGCCAGAATCCGCGCGCCCACGGCTTCGCCGCGCTCGATGCGGTCCCGCACCGCGACGAGGGGCGGGAGGAGTCCGTAGCTGTCGCGCACCGTCGTGACGCCGTTCTTCAGTTGGAGCTGAGCCGATTCGAGGACGACTTCCTCGTGGCGATCGTGGTATCGAACGAGCGTCTCGTAGCGCTCACCGGTGTGGCCGCCGTAGAGGGACAGGTGGACGTTGGTGTCGATGAAGCCCGGAGTCAGGAACTTTCCCGAGGCGTCGAGGGTGCGCGCTCCGGGGGGAACGGGAGTCGACGAGGGACCGATCTCGGCGATGCGGCCTTCCCGGACGACGACGACCGCGTTCGGAAGCGGCGGCCCGCCGTTGCCGTCGATGACCGTGGCTCCGACGAGGGCGAGCGTCGGCTCCTGAGACGCGAAGCTCGCGGAAGCGGCGACGAAGGTGATGGCGAGGAAGAGTTCTGGTCGCATGGCGGGGAAGTATATCCAACCGGGGGGAAAGGCTGGAGTAGAATGGGGCCCACCCGATGCGGAATTCGCTGGGATTTCTCGTATTTCTTGCGGTCCTCGCGCCCTCGGGCCTCGAGGCACAGGCGGAGCGCCGTTTCGAACGATTCTCGACCGACGACGGGCTGTCCCAGAGCAACGTCCGGAGCATCCTCCGTGACCACCGGGGCTTCATGTGGTTCGGCACGGACGACGGCCTGAACAAGTACGACGGCTATCATTTCGTCACCTTCAAACGCGATCCCGAGGACCCGGGAAGCCTGAGCGACAACTACGTCCGCGTCCTCTACGAAGATCGCGCGCGCGTCCTCTGGGTCGGTACCAACCTCGGCCTGAACGCGTTCGATCGCGCGACGGGGAAGTTCCGGCGCTTCTTCGCGTCCCCGGATGAGGGCGAGGGAATCGCCGACGATTCGATCCACGCGATCGTCGAGGACCCGGAAGGGTATTTGTGGGTCGGAACCAACGGAGGATTGAGCCGTCTCGACCCCGCGCGCGAGAAGTTCGAGAGCTTCCATCCGGTGGAGGGCGATGACGAGAGCCTCCCTCACGAATCGATCCGGGCGCTCCACCTGGATTCGGACGGGACGCTCTGGGTCGGAACCCTTCGGGGCATCGCCACCCGAGATGCGGGAAGCGGAATGTTTCGCCGGCGATCCGTCTCCGACGTCGATCCCGGCGCCGAGTGGATCGCCCGCAGGTTCGCCGACGACCCGGCGAGAAATCGACTCTGGGTCGCGACCTCGACCGGCTTGTTCTTCCTCGACCGGGCCTCGGGGGAGATCCGGAGGGATCCGACTCCGCTGTTGTCCCGGGTCTCGGTGTGGGCGGTCGCTTCCGGCCAGTCCGGTTCCGTCTGGGTGGGAGCGCAGGATGACGGGCTCGCGCAGATTACCCCGAGCGGGAGAGTCGCACAGCTTGCCGCCGTCCCGGGGGAAGCGGGGGCCCCGAGCTCGAACCGAATCCGCTCCGTTTACGAGGATTCGACGGGCCTCCTCTGGGTCGGGACGTTCGGGGACGGGCTGAATCGCGTCGATTTGAAGGACACCCGCTTCCCGCACTACCACAGGAACAATCGGTTTCCCGCCAAGATCAACAACGACACCGTGCGCGCGTTCTACGAGACTCCCGAAGGGCGCCTCTGGATCGGGACCGACTTCGGCGTGAACCGATTCGAGCGCGAGAGTCGTTCGTACATCTATTACCGGCACGACCCGAGAGATCCGAAGTCGCTTTCGGACGACCGGGTCTACAGCATCGTCGGCGATGAGCGAGGATCCATCTGGATCGGCACGTTCGGCGGTGGGCTGAGCCGATTCGATCCCGCACGGGACGGATTCACCCGCTTCCGGCACGACCCCGAGGATCCGGAGAGCCTCGCGGGAGATCGCGTGCGAACGCTTCTCTACGACCGGGAAGGCAGGCTCTGGGTCGGGACGCACCTCTCGGGACTGAATCGTCTCGACCTGGGTACGGAGCGGGTCGGCCAAGAGGCCAAGTTCCGGCTGTACGAGCACGATCCCGCGGACCCGCGGAGCCTCAGCGACGATCTCATCTACTCCTTGTACGAAGATCGCAAAGGCGGCGTCTGGGTCGGCACGTCGAACGGCCTCAACGCCTACGACCGGGAATGCGACTGCTTCACCCGTTACGGGTTTCGCATGGACGGGCGGGGAAGCATGACCGACAAGGCGGCGCTCTCCATCCTCGAGGACCGGGAGGGAAATCTCTGGGTCGGCACCTTCGTCGGCCTCAACCTCCTGGATCGGGAGACCGGCAGCTTCACTCACTTCACCGAGAAGGACGGTCTGCCCAACGACGTGGTCTACGGGATCCTCGAGGACGACAGCGGTTCCCTCTGGCTTTCGACCAACAAAGGCCTCTCGCAGTTCGACCCCGACGAGAAGACTTTCCGGAATTTCGACGTCAAGGACGGCCTCCAGGACAACGAGTTTCTCTTCGGCTCCTACTATCGAAACGCGGGGGGCCAGATGTTCTTTGGAGGAAAGCACGGGTTCAACGCCTTCTTTCCCCACCAGGTCGCGGTGAATCCCCACGTGCCCGAGGTGGTCATCACCGACTTTCGCGTGATCGGAGAGAGCGGCGCCCTCGACGTTCCCCGCCATCCACGGGAGCTCCCCCAGGAGGCCGGACCTTTCCGGCTATCGCACACGGACCGGGTGATCACCTTCGAGTTCGCCGCCCTGGATTTCTCGGCGCCGGAGAAGAACGAGTACGCCTACCGGCTCGAGGGGTTCGTGGACGATTGGGAATACGTGCAGGATCGTCGCTACGCCACCTACACCAACCTTCCCGCGGGCGACTACACCTTTCACGTGAAAGGCTCGAACGACAACGGTGTCTGGAACGAGGAGGGAGCGAGGGTGCGGTTCACCGTCGTGCCCCCGTTCTGGGCAACGACCTGGTTCAAGGGACTCGTCGTGCTCCTGGCGCTCGCCACCGCCTCTTTCGGATACGCCGGGCGTATGCGGAAGATCAATCGCCACCGGATCGAGCTGGAACGCGTGGTCGCCGAGCGCACCCGCGAGCTCAGCGAAAAGCGGGACGAGCTCCAGGAGCTCCTGTTGAGGCTCCAGACGACGCAGTCGGAGCTCATCGAATCGAAGAAGATGGCGGCCCTCGGCGACCTGGTGGCGAGCTTCGTGCACGAGCTGGCGACCCCCCTCGGCGCTCTTCGGAGCGCGAGCGAGGTGACGAGGCTCTCCACCCAGAGGCTCGTTGGGCTTCTCGAGAACGGCGGCGGGGGTTCGAAGGCGCCGGGCTTCGATCAGTCGGTCGAGCTCCTGAAGGCGAACGCGCAGGTGACGGGCGTCGCCACCGAAAGGCTCGCGCGCATCGCGGCGAGCCTGAAGAGCTTCATCCAGCTCGATGCGTCGTCGTTCCGGGTGACGGACATCCACGAAGGTCTCGAGAGCGCCCTCACCCTCATGGAGGCGGAGCTCAGGGGCCGGGTCAAAGTCGAGAGGGACTACGGGCCCGTCCCTCCCGTCGGCTTCTACCCGGCGGAGATGAACCAGGTGTTCATGAACCTCCTCCGGAACGCGTCGCAGGCGATCGAGACCACGGGAACGATCCGGATCGTGACCCTGCTCCGCGACGGTTTCGTCGAGGTCCACTTTCAGGACGACGGCCGCGGGATCGATCCCGCTGAGATGGAAACCCTGTTCCAGCCTCGGCTGAAGACCCGGGGAAGCCGGGTGTCGGCGAGCATGGGCCTTTTTACCTCGCAGAACATCCTGAAAAGGCACTCCGGGGAGATCCTCGTCGAGAGCCGGCCGGGTAAGGGGAGCCGGTTCATCATCCGGTTCCCGATGGACCTCCTTCAGGGCAAGCGGAGCCCGATGCCCGCCGACCGGAGCGTCTCCCCCGCGTAGTTTTTTTCGCGAAGCCCCGGCGCGGCCGACATGATCCCGGGGTGGAGGGATCATGGGCAGAATCAATATGGCGCGGTTGCTGGTGGGAGGGCTCGTCGCCGGGCTCGTCATGAACGTGAGCGAGGCGGTCCTGCACGCGGGGGTGCTCGGGGCCGACGGGGCGAAGCTGCTCGAGGACTGGAAGCGCCTCGGGCTCGAGATGGACATTCGCCCATCGCTTCTCTTCTGGCTCGTCGGCATCACCTTCGTCCTCGGCATTCTCGCCGTCTGGACCTACGCCGCGATCCGGACGAGGTTCGGCGCCGGGCCGAAGACGGCCGTTCGTGCCGGCCTCGCGGTCTGGGCGATGTCCTACCTCTACGCCGCGGTTTACATCGATGCGGGAATCGTGGTGTGGCCTCCGAAGCTCACGTGGCTTCCCGTGGCCTGGGGTCTCGTCGAAATTCCCGTAGCGACTCTCCTCGGGGCCTGGGTCTACAGGGAATAGCGGCTAACGCACCGGGACGATGTTGGCGCTCTCCTGGAGGAGGTCGAACACGATGCGCGCCTCCCCGGATTCGATCTGTCGCTCCACGTCGCGAACCTTCGCCTCGAAGCTCCTTTCCTTCAGCCCGTAGTCCGTGCCCTCGCGGGAGACGAACTCCTCGATGAGGCCACGGAGCGCCTGCGGGCTCAGGTCGCGGTAGTCGATGGGGACGAAGCGCTCGGCGTCTTCCACGCGGTTCTCCCTTCAGGTCGAGAGGCGAAGGAGCACGATTCCGATCGCCACTCCGATGGAGGCGAGGATGCGATGCTTTCCGAAGGGCTCCCCGAGGAAGAGCGCCCCGAGGCTCGCGGCGACGACGACGCTGGTCTCGCGAAGCGCCGCCACGAGAGCTATCGGGGCTCGAGTCATCGCCCACACGGCGATGCCGTAGGCGGCGACCGCCAGGACTCCCGACAGCGTTCCGGTTTTCCAGTGAGCCCGCATGCGCTCGAGCGCGATTCCGCGCCGTCGAATGTAGAGAGCGGGAAGGAGCACGAAGCCGTCCAGAACGAAGATGCAGGCGATGTAGGAGATGGCATTCGTCGCTCTGCGGGCGCCGGCGCCGTCGACGAGAGTGTAAGCGGCGATGGTGGCTCCGGTCGCGAGAGCGAGGAGCACGGCGCGCGGGCGGAAGTTCCGCCGCCCGCCCGCGAACGCGAGGCTCGCGATCGAGAAGGCGATGAGAACGACGGCGAAGAGCGCCCTCGCGCCGATGGGCTCGCCGAGAAGCGGAACGGAGGCCGCGGCGACGAGGAGGGGCGCGACGCCCCGCGCGATGGGAT
>DAISKN010000302.1:0-8069 GCA_036820975.1 Acidobacteriota bacterium
AGGGCCCGAGTTTCATCGACGAGCTCGGCGACGCGGCGGTGATCCGCGAGGTCCATGTGTACGGGTCCTCGGTATCGATTGGAGCGCGCGAGGAAGGGAAGGCCCAGCACGTGGGGATCGGCCGGAAGCTTCTGGAGGAGGCCGCGGCGGAGGCGCGGTCGAAAGGCTTCGCGCGTCTTTCGGTCATCTCCTCCGTGGGGACGCGGGAGTACTACCGGCGCCAGGGTTTCGTGGACGGCCCCCTTTACCAGCACCGACCGCTGTGACGTCGAAGACCCTTCGGCGCCGCCTCGAGGAGGTCTCGAGGCAGGCGCTCCTGTCGGGCGCGCTCGAGCCCATCGCCACGCGCTCGACGTTCCTCGAGGACGGAGGCGTCCGCTTCGTCGTCCGTATCGTCGAGCGCATCGAGAGGAAGAAAGCCTCACAGGAGGCCCAGGAGAAGAGCGGGCGGAACCCATTCCTGCCTTATGAAGAGAAGCTCTTCGTAGCCGACGTCTCCCCAACTCACGTCGCGCTTCTCAACAAGTTCAACGTGATGGAGAACCACCTCGTCGTGGTGACGCGCGCGTTCGAGGAGCAGGAGTCGCTCCTCAGCCCGGAGGATTTCGAGGCGACGCGCCTCGTTCTCGAGGAGTTCGATTCGCTCTTCTTCTACAACTCGGGACCCGCCGCGGGCGCGAGCCAGCGCCACAAGCATCTGCAGTTCGTTCCGGTCCCGATAGGGGAAGGCCCGGAGCGATGTCCGATCGAGCGTCTTCTCGCCTCGGGGCGCGGCGTGATTCCCTTTTCCTGCCGTTTCGAAGCGTCGGCTCCCACGCGCGAGCGCTACCTCGAAGCCCTGGCGGCGTACGGACGGAGAAATGACCCGGGCGCCTACAACCTCGTGGCGACGCGGGACTGGATGCTCTTCGTTCCGCGGCGGCAGGGGAGCTTCGAGTCAATCTCGGTGAACGGCCTCGGGTTCGCGGGCGCTTTTCTCGCGAAGGACGTCGAAGAGCTCGCGCGGCTCAAAGACGTCGGTCCGATGACGGTGCTCCGGGAGGTCTCCCTGCGCTAACATCGGGCCGATGCGCCGCATCCTGGCTCCGCTGCTGTTAGCGCTCATGGGCTGCCGAAAAGCGCCCTCCGATTGGGAGAAGACCAAGAGCTGGGTGCGCTCGGAGTTCCCTGAAGTCGAGCACGTCTCCGCGGAGGATTTGAGGGTGCGTCTCGACTCGGGCCGCAAATCCCCGATCGTTCTCGACGTGCGCACCGCCGAAGAGTACGAGGTGAGCCACCTTCCCGGAGCGATACGCGTCGACCCCGACGGCGACCTTCCGGACTTCCTCCGGACTCTCGACCACCAGGCTCCGGTGGTCGCGTACTGCTCCGTGGGGTATCGATCCTCTCGCCTCGTCGAACGCCTGAAGAAGGAAGGCTTCGCCGACGCGCAGAACCTCGAAGGCTCGATCTTCGAGTGGGCCAACAAAGGCTATCCCCTCGAGCGCGACGGCGCGCGGGTCCAGGAAGTCCACCCCTACGACGCCGAGTGGGGACGGCTACTCGATCCGTCGCTCCACGCCTATGAGCCTCGATTTCGCGCGCCTTTCGACGGCCGGCCGTAACTGCCCTCCGGAAAAGCGCTGTACGAACGGCCTCCTGTGGTTTACTATGGATTTCTCCAACAAAAATGGTCTCGTTCGTCGCCCGAAAGCTCGGTTTCTCCGTCGGCGCCGCCGCGATGGTGTTTCTTTTCGCCGGATGCGGCGGCAAGACCGTACCTCCTCCCCCCGAGCCCGCCGACCGTCCGGAATCTACGTCCGAAGCCTCCGCGGCCGTGCCCGCAGTGGAGAGGGAAACGGAAGACCTCCGGGAATCTCTGAACGCGGCGCTTTCGGAGTCCTCACGCCTGCGGGAAACCCTTTCGGAGCGGAGCGCGGAGGTGACGGCGCTCGAGGAAGCCAAAGCGACTCTCGAGCTCGAGCTGAAGAGCGCGCTCGAGGAGCTCGTGCGCTCGCAGACCAGCGTCCGGAACCTGCAGAGCCGGGCGTTCGCGGTGTCGAGAATCGCCGAGGTGCGCGTCGAGCTCCAATCCTTGAAGAAGCGTCCGGACCCGGCCCTCCACGACCGGCTCCATCGCGCCTCCGTCTTTCTCGATCACGCCGACCGCGCTCTCGCGGAAGACAACCTGGGAGGCGCCGCGTACCTCGCCGAGAGGGCGAGCGAGCTTCTTCGCCAGGTGAGGACGATCGCGGAGATCCGAGAGAGCTCGCCGACCGAGCTCATCCCCCTGGTACCCGCCCGAACGCTCCTGGTTCTCGCCGCCGCGAACCTGAGAAAGGCCCCGAGCTCCGACTCAGAGAAGCTGGGAGCCGTCGAGCCGGGAACCGAGCTGAAAGCCATTGCCCGGCGCGGAGAGTGGTTTCAAGTGGAGGTCGAGGGCAAGGCGCCCGCCTGGGTTCACCGGCGGCTCGTCCGCTGAAGGCGCTCGACGGGAGCCGGGCGGAGCTTCGTCTCTCTGTGGGCCCGGGATTCGGCAACGGCGACCCGGTCTCGGCCGCCGTTTTTCGCGTCGTATAGGGCCCGGTCCGCGGCGTCGATGAGCTCCATCGCGGAGCGGCCGTCTCGAGGCCAGGCGGCGACGCCGAGACTGAGCGTAACCTCCTCTGGCTCCCCGTAGGCCTCGAAGAACCCCACGCGAATCCACTCCGCTCGGGCGGCCGCCTCTTCGATCCCGGCCTTGGGAAGAATCAGCACGAACTCCTCGCCGCCGTAGCGCGCGGCGATAGCCGGTTGCTCCGTCGCCTGGAGCAGGTAGGCCCCGACTCTCTCCAGCAGCGCATCGCCGCGGACATGCCCCAGGCGGTCGTTGTAGCTCTTGAAGTGGTCGAGATCGATCAGAACCAGGGCGAATCCCACACCCGTCCTCTCCGCGCGCGCCAGTTCTTCGTCGAGCGCTTTGCGGAACTGACGGCGGTTACCGAGCTTGGTGAGCTCGTCGGTCGCGGAGAGCCGCTCCAGACCCTCGTGGCTGCGCTTCAAGGCCGACGTCATCTGGTTGAAGACCCGGGTGAGGTCGCCGATCTCGTCTCTGGTCCGTACCGGAAGCTCGTGCGAGTAGTCGCCGCGCGAGAGGGCGTGGGCGCTCGCGGTAAGCTTTTCCAGCGGATCCGTCAGGCTGACGACCAATCCATAGGCGAGGGCGATGACCACCATGGCGACGAACAGACTCAGCAGCACGATGCTCCGGCCGAGCTCGTTCACCGCGGCGAAGGCGACGTTCCAGTCGTTCGCCACGACCAGAGTCATCGGGACGCCGTCGAGCCCGTCGATGGAGCGAGCCGCGGCGAGGACCCGTGCCCCGCTCGCGTCCCGATACTCCGTCAACGAGCCTTCATCGGGCAGGAGCTCCGGCGCTTTTTCGTCGCCCGCGAACGGCTCCGGATGGGCGAGCACCACGCGCCCGCCGGAAGTGAGGTGAACGCGGTCCTGCGGCGAATGCTGCGCGAGCTCCTCCCGAAGCGCGTCGAAATCGGAAGCCAGAACCAGGAAGCCCACGGTCTTGCCCTGGGCGCCCAGGATCGGGCTCTGCATCCAGAACCGCGCGCTCCCGGCGTCATCCCAGTCCAGGAAAGCGAGCTCTGCGGGATCCCGTTGCTCGAGGTGCGCCAGATCCTTCTGGGGCAGAGCGGAGGCCGAGGCCACGAGCGTTCTCCGCGCGTCGAGGACCGCCAGGACCGAATAGACGCGGTAGCGTCCGCGGACCTCTTCCAGATAGGAGCGGATGAGGGGGGATTCCCCCGGGGGTGCTCCGTTCGACCCTCGCTCGACGTTGGCGACGACGATGCTCGAGCTCGCGAAAACCATCGCGTCGTGCCGCCGCTCCTGGAGCCACTCCGAGATCCGCGCCGCCGCGAGCGAGGCTTTGATGTTGAGCTGGTCGGAGAGCTTCTCGCCGAGGGTGCTGCGCGCGGTCCAATAAGAAGAGGTACCCACGAGGAACGTGGGGAGGAGGGTCGCCAGGATCACCAGCGCGAAGACCTTCGCCCGGATGCTCCAGAAGCGCCTCGGTTCGTTCCTGTCCGCGTGGACGACGTCCTTTTCCAATTTGGACCACCTTGTTCGGGAAGCAAATCGCTTAAGCAAAAACCGCTCCAACGTCACCCGGCTAAACGTGGGGGAACGCCCTGACCGAGCGCGTGCTATCATCCAGGTCGAGAACGGAGCTCGATAATGCGAAGAGTTCCCGCGCCTTACGGTCTCATCGGGCTCGTCGGGGCCGCCGCGGCGTTTCTATCCGCGTCCGCTCCGGCGCAGACTCCGCCGCCGGTCGAAGAGGGCCGGCTGCAGTTCGCGGTCTCGGTCGAGACCGTCACCCTGGACGTGGTCGTCACCGACAAGAAGGGACGCTTCGTTCCCGGGCTGCCCCGCGACAGCTTCGAGGTCCTGGAGGACGGACTTCCCCAGGAGCTCTCGTTCTTCACCGCGCAGTTCACGCCGGTGACGACCCTTCTCCTGCTGGATTCGTCATCGAGCATCCGCTCGAGCCTCTCCGCGATCCAGACCGCGGCGTATCTGTTCGCGCAGAACTTGAGCGAGGGCGACAGGGCGCGGGTCGGCCTTTTCAGCGACGAGGTTCGTTTCGGCGCCGGCTACACCGCCGACATCGCCGCTCACCTCCAGATGCTGAAGACCATGAAGGCCGAAGGGCGGACGGCGCTCTACGACTCCATCCTCGCGGCCCTCGACGAGCTCGAGAGCGTCGAAGGGCGCAAGTCGCTTCTGGTCTTCACCGACGGCGACGACGCGGGTCCGGCGAATCAGGGGAGTCGAGCGTCGATCGACGAAGTCGTCGAGGCCGCCAAACAGTCCGAGGTCACCATCTACACCGTGGGCTTCAGCGGGTGGGGTCCCGAGGGTAGCGAGAGCGTGAATCGCCCGTTTCTCACGACTCTCGCCGAGGCGACGGGAGGCAGGCCGTTCTTCCCCAAGAAGGTGGAGGAGGTGCAGAAAGCTTTCGCCGAGGTCCAGCAGGATCTCCACCGACACTACCGGATGGCTTACGCGCCCTCGAACCTCACGGGCGGAGTAGAGGGCTGGCGAAACATCCAGGTGACGGTGAAGAAGCCCGGGCTCTTCGTCCGCACGCGACAGGGCTACTACACTCGCTCGCCTTCCGACTGAGCCGTGCGCCGATATCACCTCCCGCTCGTCGTGCTCTTGAGCTCGTCCGGGGCCTTCGCCGCCCCTGCCGACGTCGAGATATTCGGCGGGCTCGGCTTCTTCCGCCCCCTATTCGACACCTCGTACGACGCCGACTACGTGCCCTCGGAGATCACGGGGATCAATCAGCTCTTCGTCAGCCCCGACCCGCGCAGCGACGCCCGTCAGTCGCTGACGCTTCGGGGCCAGCCGGGCCCGGGCTTCGGCTTCGGCGTCAACGTTTATCCGCATCGCGTCCTGGGATTCCAGTTTCTCCTGGACAGGTCGAGCATCGACGTCGCGGGGGAGAACGTTCCTCACGAAGTGGATCTCGTGTGGGATTCCATCAACTTTCCTTCGTCCGACCCCGTGGTGCGCGAGGCCTCATTCTCGTTCGAGGCCGCCGATACCGAAGGCCGCCTGGACGAGCTGGCTCTGAGCTTCAACCTGGCGGCGCGATTCGGAGCTTCCGGCACGGTCTCGGGCGCCGTTTCCTCCGGCCTCACCTACTTCCGCTTCGACGCCGAGGCGGAACGGCTCGGCGCGCTCGCCGGGTGGCTCGGAGGACACGCGGTCCTCTTCACCGAGCTCTACGAGATGTCCTACTCGACATCGACCGCCGACGCTCTCGGTTTCAACGTGGGCGCAAACGTCGACTTCGCGCTCGGCGCCCGCGCCGCGGTCTTCGTCGACGGCCGATATTTCTGGGCGCCTCGAGCCGATGCGCCGGTAGCGCTCACCGAGATCGTCTCGGAGAACGTCGTCAGCGTGCCCGTATCGCAGATCGACGAGTACCTGGATCTCCCGCCGATCGCGATCGACCCGGGCTTCTTCCGGGTCCTGTTCGGCGTGAAGTTCCGCCCGTGAGCCACGCAATTTCGGGAGTGTAAGACGGGGGACAAGGGGACAGGAGGGGATAGGGAGGTAACGATCCTCCTATCTCCACCTCCCCCTCTTACACCAGAATCCCGTCGTCCCGACTAGGCTTCGAGATCGAAGCGCTGTCCGAGCTGCGGCTCGATCGTCTTCACCCCGAGCTCGCTCGAAAGCAGCCGCGCGAAGGCGTTCGATGCTTTTTCCTCGGCGTGGGTGACGAAGATCCTCCGCGGCGGCTTCGGCTGGGTTCGAACCCATCGAAGGAGATCGGCGCGATCGGCGTGGGCCGACAGGCCTCCGATGGGAAGGAACTGCGCTCGCACGGGAAAGTCCTCGCCGTGCACTCGAATCGTCCGCGCTCCCTCCATCATCGCCCGGCCTCGAGTGCCCGCGGCCTGGAACCCCACGAGAAGGATCAGGTTCTTCTCCTCCGGCAGGAGCCGCTTCAAATGATGGAGAACCCGTCCCCCGGTCAGCATGCCGCTCGCGGAGATGATGATGCGCGGCCCCGGGAGCTGGTTCAGGGCCTTGGATTCGTCGACCGTGCGGTGGAACTGGACGTTTCTCGGAACCAGGACACCGTAGCCGTCCTCGTCGCCCGCCGAGTCGAGGCTGAGGTCGCGCAGGTGCTGGCCGTAGAGGCGCGTCGCGTCCACCGCCATCGGACTGTCGATATGGATCGGGATCTCGGGAATCTCGCCGCTGTGAATCAGCCGGCGAAGGAGAAGCGTCACCAGCTGAGCGCGTCCCACGGCGAACGAAGGAATCAGGACCGTTCCCCCCCGATCGATAGCGGTCATCAACGCGTCCCGGATCTGATCGCCTATGGGTTTGGGGTCGTGCTCGCGGTCTCCGTAGGTCGCCTCCATCACAAGAACGTCGCATTCCGGAAGGGGGTCGGGGTCGGAATGCAGCGGCACCCCGTAGCGTCCCACGTCTCCGCTGAAGACGATTGGAATCTCGCCTCCGGCGGTTCGAATCCGGAGCTCGATCATCGCGGCTCCGAGGATATGGCCGGCGTTCCTGAAGGAGGCCCGGACACCAGGGGCGGGCTCGATCCAGTCACCGTATTCCAGGGGCTCGATGAGCGATATCGCCCGCTCGGCTTCCTCCGAAGTGTAAAGCGGGAGCGCGGGATGGTGCTTGCTGAAGCCCTTGCGGTTCGCGAAAGCCGCGTCTTCCTCCTGTATCTTGGCGGCGTCCAGGAGGAGAAGCTTCGCGAGGTCCTTGGTCGCGTGCGTCGCGTGGATGGGACCGCGGAATCCCTGCTGGGTGAGCCGAGGCAGGAAGCCCGAGTGGTCGATGTGGGCATGGGTGAGGAGGATAAAATCGAGCGAAGTGGGCTCGAACCGAAGCTTCGCCCAGTTCATTTCCCTCAACTTCTTGAGCCCTTGAAAGAGCCCGGCGTCCACGAGGAAGCGGGTCTTCCCGGTTTCCACCAGGAATTTCGATCCGGTGACGGTTCCGGCGCCTCCGTGAAAGGAAAGGAAATGACTCATCGCGCGAGGTACTCCCTGAGTGCTTCGTATTCCGCGGGAATCGGAAGAACACGCTCGGGCCGCTCGAGAGCTGCGGAGAGAGCGGGTGGAAGGTCGATGCTCGATTCGATAGCTTCGTCCACCGTCTCTCGAAACTTCGCCGGATGCGCCGTCGAGAGAAAAACGGCGGCGGGCCGGTCTCGCCGGGTGCTCCTGCAGTGAAGGGCGCCGAGATAGGCCACCGCCGAGTGCGGATCGAGAACGTAGCCCGTCCGCCGATATACGTCGCGCATCGCTCCCAGCGTTTCTTCGTCGGTGTGGGCGCTTCCGAGCAGATCGCGGCGTATCCCGTCGAGGGAGCTCCGGTAGAGCCAGAGGATCCGCGCCCAATTGCTCGGGTCCCCCACGTCCATCGCGTTCGAGAGCGTGGCCACCGAAGGGCGAGGCCGGTAGGCCCCCCCCGCGAGGTGCTCGGGGACGACGTCGTTGACGTTGGTCGCGGCCACGAATCGCACCACAGGCAGGCCCGCGCGC
>DAISKN010000303.1:0-4023 GCA_036820975.1 Acidobacteriota bacterium
GGCGTCCTTGGTCCAGGGAAGCGTGCTCGCCTTCACTCCCGCCTCGCCCGCGAGAAGACGCCGGATCGCCGCGACCGACTCCCTCACGGCGGCGAGAGGAGACCGGTAGTCCACGCCGACCCACTTGATGAAATCGCCGGCTCCGGCGGCGAGACCCAGGTGGAAGCGATTCCCCGAGAGCTCATCGAGCGTCGCCGCGAGCATCGCGATCTCCCCCGGGTTCATGGTGTAGGGGTTGAGAATCGCGGTTCCGATGCCGATGCGACTCGTCGCCCCCGCGACCGCCGACAGGATTACCGGAGCGCTCTTGAGGAAGAGGTCGTTGCTGACCCAGAACTGGTGGAAGCCGAAGGCCTCGGCCCTCCGCGCGAGCGCGACGTACTCCTCGATGCGGTGATCGTTGTTGAGGCGGATGCTGAAAGTGAAAGCCTGGGTCATTCCACGTCCACGGCCGAGCCCACGATCGCCTCGGCCTCGATCTCGACGAGGAACGCCTCTCCCACGAGATCGGCGCGAACCAGGGTATTGGCGGGACGGATCTTCCCGAACCGGTCCCCATGCACCTTGGCCACCGCCTCCCAGTCCTCAATGCGGGCGATGAAGATCCGCGTCCGGACCACATCGCCTAGAGTGCCCCCGAGGTCGCGGATCGCCTTCTCGATCTTGTCGAGGGCGTAGCGCGCCTGGGCCCCGGGATCGCCCGGTGCCACGGGCCCGTCGGGGCCGGTGGCCGTCGTCCCGGAGACAAGGATGCGATCCCCCACGCGCACCGCGCGGGAGTATCCGAATTTTTCTTCCCAGACCGTGCCGCTCGAGACCGAGCGCCTTTCTTTATGGGTCCGATCGGCGGAACTGCTCATGAAACGAGACCTCCGTCGCTCGCAGGGTATATCATATGGATCTTCGAATTCCCCCGTCGTCGATGAGAACGAAAGCCCTCGCCCGATCCTTGTGCGCGCTGCTGCTCTCGGCCTCGGCGGTCGCAGGCCAGACCGAGGTCGAAGAGGAAGAGACGTCCGCAAGCTCGAGCTGGCGCCGCCCGCTAGGAAGCCGGAACCAGACGCCGATGGCGCTTCTCTTCGTTTACATGACGCCGGACCGTGCGGCTGCGATGGAAAAGGGCGTGCTCGATCTCGATATCGTCTTCGACTACTCGAACATCATCCAGGAGCAGCAGACGGAGAACGAGTTCCTGAGATTCGATCTCGAGTACCTCCGGACCCTCGTCGCCCTGAAGCGGGGTTTCGGCCAGGGTCTAGAGCTCGGGTTCTCGGTTCCCTTCTACCTGTACTACGGCGGATTTCTCGACTCGTTCGTGAGCTCGTTTCACGAGGCCTTCGGGCTCCCCAACCTCCTCCGGGGACAGACGCCATACGGGCTCGTGGATTTCCAGTACCACCGGGGGGATCAGGTGGTTCTCTCGGGGATGAATTCTTTCGGGGCGGTGGGCGACGTCGCCATCGACGTGAAGAAAACGCTCTATGACAGGCGGTCGCGCTCGCTCGCGGTCCGGGGAGCGGTCAAGCTCCCGACGGGGGACCCGCAGAATCTCAGCGGAAGCGGAGCGACGGACTTCGGCCTCGGCGTCGCGTTCGATCGCATCGGCCCGAAGTACGGGCTCTACATGAACGCGAACTATCATTTCCTCGGAAATCCGGAGCGATTCGAGACCCGGGACTACTTTTCCGTCATGGTGGGGGCCGACTGGCGCTTCAAGCCCAGGCTCGCCGCCCTGCTTCAGGCGGACTACGCGCAGCCTCCTGTCGTGGGCGAGGTTTCGAATCTCAACAAGCCCGGGACCCAGCTCGCCCTCGGGCTCCGCTACCGCCACTCGGAGACTTTCACCTACGAGTGGCGGCTCGTCGAGGACCTCTCGAGCTTCTCCCCCGATTTCACAATCGCCTTTCAGGTGGAGGTGCGGTCGAAAGGAGGCCGTCCCTGACGGGTGCCTTCCTGTTCGCGGCCTTTCTCGCGGCGCAGCACGGCGAGCATTCCCGGATTCCATCGCCCGGCTCGGGGACGAGCTGGCTTCCGGCCTCCTCCCCGATGCCGGGGCTCCACGGGACGTCGGGAGCCTGGTCGCTCATGTTCCACGGCTTCTTCAACCTCGCGTACCAGGACGAGTCCGGAGTGCGAGGCGAGTCGGAGACGTTCTCGACGAACATGGCGATGTTTCACGCGGAGCGCTCTCTCGGTAAAGGCCGCTTCGGATTCCGGGTGATGGCTTCGCTCGAGCCGACGCTGGGAGCGCGCGGGTATCCCCTGCTCCTCCAAACGGGAGAGTCCGCCGACGGGAGGAACCCGCTCTTCGACCGGCAGCACCCGCACGACCTCTTCATGGAGATCGCGGCACGCTACGAGCGAAGCGGCTTCTTCGTCTACTTCGCTCCCGTGGGAGAACCGGCGCTCGGTCCCCCGGCATTCATGCACCGCCTCTCGGCATACGACAACCCGATAGCTCCTCTGACTCATCACTGGCTCGATGGAACCCACATCAGCCACGGCGTCCTGACCCTCGGATGGGAAAGTCGGGGGAAGTGGAAGCTCGACGGATCGATCTTCAACGGCCGCGAGCCCGACGCCGATCGCTGGGATATCGACGGCTTCGATCTCGACTCGTTCGCGGCGAGGCTCACCTTCAACCCGACGCCCCGATGGTCGGCGCAGGTGAGCGCCGCGAGCGTAGCCGAGCCGGAACGACTCCATCCCTCCCTCGACGTCGTCCGACTCACCGCCTCCGCGACGTATCATCGGCCTCTCGCGCGAGGGTATTGGCAGACCACCGCCGCTTACGGCAGGAACGATACCGAGCGGCTCACGGGCCCGCCGGAGTCCCTGCCGCCAGGCGTGCACGTGCACTTCACGCCGGGGATCTCGCCGGTACAGCACGCGGTGCTGGTGGAGACCGGCCTCCGTTTCGCCGGCGCCCATGCGGCGTTCGCTCGCGCCGAATGGGCGGAGAAGAACGAGCTCTTCCTCGCGGCCGACCGGAGACACGACGTCGTCTACGACGTGGGGAAGCTCTCGGCGGGCTACGTCTTCGATTTTCTCGTCCGTCCCGGCGCCCGCATCGGCGTCGGCGCCTACGCGAGCTTCCAGCTGGTGGAGGCGGAGCTTCAGTTCGTCTACGGGACGAGCCCGCGCTCTTACGCGATTTTCGTCCGCGCGACGATCGGCTGAGGCTCCGTCATTCGAGAATGGCCGCGGCCAGAAGCGGCATCAGTATCTCGTGGTGCCCCGTGAAGTCGAACCCCCGGCCGCTTCCCATGACCGGCCGCTCGACGACGTTCACCCGCGGGCGGTAGTGCCGGATGAAGTCGAAGTTGGCGGTGGAGAAGTCGGTGAGCGGGTAGCCGAGGTTTCTCACCACGCTCACCGCCTTGAGGAAGACTTCGGGAAGGAGAACGGCGGAGCCGAAGTTGAGGTAGACGCCGCCTCCGTCGAGCCCCCTCGCCACGCTGGCGAAGAGTCGAAAATCGGTCAGGCTTCCCTTTCCGATAGCCTCGCCCGAGGCCTGCGGGTGCATGTGGATGATGTCCGTTCCCACGGCGACATGGACGGTCACGGGAATCGCCAGGCGATAGGCGTTCCAGAGCAGGCTCAGTTTCTGGTGCGTTGGAGAGAGGCCCGCGAGGAATGCGCCCACGGATTCACCGATGCCGAGGCCCGAGGCGACGCCCTCGTTGATTGCCCGGTTCAGGAGGGATCCGGTCTCTTCCGCCATCCCGAACTTTCCCGCACCAAGGCCCTCCGCCACCTCTTCCGACGTCTCTCCCGCGACCGCCATCTCGAAGTCGTGGATGATGCCGGCCCCGTTGAGCGCGAGACCCTGGACGTAGCCGCGCTCCATGAGGTCGACGAGAAGGGGCGAGAGGCCGACCTTGATCACGTGCGCCCCGAGGCCCCAGAGAATCGCGCGATCGGCCTCCCGCGCGCTTCTCAACCGCCGAACGAGCTCTCTCAGGTCGCGGCCGGCGAGAATGTCGGGCAAGCTCTCCCAGAAATCGCGGAAGCTTCCACCTG
>DAISKN010000303.1:4033-7313 GCA_036820975.1 Acidobacteriota bacterium
GCTCCGACGACACCTTGCTCTTGCGGGACGCGAGGGGGTAGGTCTCGAGCTTCGAAAGGTCGAGAGGGGCGACCGTGTAGCGGGACGGCATCAGCGGCCTCCGGGATAGAGCGCGCCGTCGATCATCTCGCAGAAAAGGTGAATCAGGAGCCCGTGGACTTCCTGAATCCGGGCCGTCTCCCGATGGGATACGGTGAGGCAGAGGTCTACGAGTTTCGCGAGCTTCCCGCCGTCGCGTCCGGCGAGCCCCAGCGTCTTGAGGCCGCGAGCCCGCGCGACCTCGACCGCTTTCAGGACGTTGGGAGAGCCGCCGCTCGTGCTGATCGCGACGGCGACGTCTCCCGGAGCTCCCAGGGCTTCGACCTGCCGGCTGAAGACGCTCTGGTATTCGCTGTCGTTCGCGATGCTGGTGAGGATCGAGGTGTCGGTCGTGAGGGCGATGGCGGGAAGCGCCGGGCGATCGAGCCGGAAGCGGTTCACGAGCTCCGCCGCGAAATGCTGCGAATCGGCGGCGCTTCCCCCGTTCCCGAAGACGAGAACCTTCTTCCCGGAGGAGAGGGCCGAAACGAGCATCCGCCCGGCAGCGAGCACCGAGTCCGCCTCAGCCTCGAAGAACTCCCGCTTGAGGCGCGCGCTTTCCTCGACGATCGCGAGGAGGGCCTTCCGATCCACGGCGGGAATTATGGCACAGGGGCGGGATAGAGGAGCATCGCGTCGCCGAAGCTGTAGAAGCGATAGCGCTCCCTCACCGCCTCGCGGTAGGCCTCGAGGACCGGCTCCCGACCGCCGAACGCTGAAACGAGGATCAGAAGAGAGCTCTTCGGCAGGTGGAAGTTCGTGAGCAGGCCCGAGACGACGCGGAATGCGAAGCCGGGAGAGATGAACAGATCCGTTTCCTGCCAGCCCGGACGGAACCCCGCGAGGGTCGCGCTCTCGAGAGCGCGCACCGTCGTCGTTCCGACGGCGATCACGCGCCCTCCCGCCGCCCGCGTCGCCGCGGCCTTCTCTCTCGTTTCCTCGGGGACGAGGTAGCGCTCCACCCCCATACGGTGTTCCTCGATCTCCTCCTCGCGGATCGGCTGGAACGTCGCGTGGCCCACGTGAAGAGTGACGAAGGCGGCGCGGACCCCGCGCGTCCGGAGAGCTTCGAACATCGCCTCGGTGAAATGGAGCCCCGCGGTCGGCGCGGCGATGGACCCCGAGGGGCGAGCGTAGATCGTCTGGTATCGGCGCCTCGTCGCCGTCTCGTCTCCGGAGCTCTCGATATACGGAGGCAGAGGGGTCGTTCCCAACTCTTCGAGGAGAGCTTCCCAGTCCCCCTCGAACCGAAAGCCGACGATCCGTTTTCCCGCCTCCTCAACCTCGAGGACCTCGGCCTCGAGCTTTCCACCCCCGAACAGAAGCCGCGCTCCCTTCCGAAGCTTCCTCGCGGGCCGTGCGAGCACTCGCCAGCTCTCGGAATCGAGCCGCTCGAGAAGGAGGAGCTCCGAACGCCCTCCTCCGGCCCGCACGCCTTCGAGGCGCGCGGGAAAGACGCGGGTGTCGTTCAGGACGAGGAGATCACCGGGCTCGAGAAGTTCCGGAAGGTCGCGAAAGCCGCGATGGCGCACGGTTCCGTCGGAACGGAGATGAAGGAGACGGGAGAGGTCTCTTTCGAAAGCGGGCGTCTGAGCTATGAGCTCCGGGGGAAGCTCATAGTCGAAATCGGAGAGCGCCGTCAAAACAGGCGTTTTTGCGGATCCGCCGGGGTGAAGCCGAAGTGGCGGTAGGCGCGCTCGGTCGCGACCCGCCCGCGCGGGGTGCGATCGAGAAACCCGATCTGGATCAGATAGGGCTCGTAGACGTCCTCGATGGTATCGGCCTCCTCGCCCACCACCGCGGCCACCGTCGAAAGTCCCACGGGACCGCCCGAGAACTTGTCCATGAGGGTGAAGAGGATGCTCCGGTCCATCTCGTCGAAGCCCATCTCGTCGACTTCCAGCAGAGTGAGCGCGTCCTGCGCCACCGTTTCGGTGATGGCGCCGTCGGCCTTCACCTGGGCGAAGTCCCGCACCCGGCGCAGGAGCCGGTTCGCGATGCGGGGGGTCCCGCGGGATCGGCGCGCGATCGCCCGGGCGGACGGCTGTTGGATCGGCACCCCCAGAATCGCGGCGGAGCGAAGGATGACGCGCTCGAGGTCGTCCTCGGTATAGAAGTCGAGGCGATGGACGATGCCGAAGCGGCCGCGGAGAGGCGACGTGAGGAGCCCGGCGCGGGTCGTCGCTCCGATGAGAGTGAAGTGGGAGATCGGGATCTTGACGGACTTCGCCGACGGACCCTGCCCGATGATGATGTCGAGCTTGAAGTCCTCCATCGCGGGGTAGAGCACCTCTTCGATCGCGGGGTGGAGGCGATGGATCTCGTCGATGAAGAGAACGTCGCGATGCTCGAGGTTCGTGAGGAGGGCCACCAGATCGCCCGCTTTCTCGATGAGCGGACCGGCGGTGGTCTTGATCCCGACCTGGAGCTCGTTCGCGACGACGTGGGCTAGCGTGGTCTTTCCGAGCCCGGGAGGACCATAGGTCAGGAGGTGGTCCATCGCCTCCCCGCGCTCGCGGGCGGCGGTGACGGCTATCTCGAGCTGCGTCAGGACCTTCTGCTGTCCCACGTACTCCGAGAACCGCCGGGGCCGGAGGCTCAGGTCGAGCGAGACGTCCTCGTCGGTGCGGCCCATGGTAACGAGGCGTTCGGTCATGTTTTCGTGAGTCTATCTCCGGCGTCGATCAGACTTCCAGCCCGATTCCGCGCATGAGCTCGAGGGCGTTCGACTTCTTCACCACTCCCTCCCGCATGCGGTAGTCGAAATGGATCTTCCCGTCCTCGATGTGATCCTCGAAGTGCACGTTCGCGGCCCGCCCGGACAGGGTCTCCGCGAGGCGGGAAAGCGCCAGGTCGTGGGTGGTGATGAGACCGATGGCGCCGCGCTCGACGAGGCCCCGGACTACGGCCTCGGCGCCGATGCGGCGGTCGTGGGAGTTCGTCCCATGGAGAATCTCGTCGAGGAGGAAGAGCACCGGAATATCTCCCTTGGTGAGCTCCATGACCTGCCTCAGGCGCAGGATCTCGGCGTAGAAGTGCGAGATGCCCTCCTGGAGCGAATCCTCGATGCGGATCGAGGCAGCGACCCGAAGGCGGGAGAGCGTGAGTCTCTTCGCTCGCACCGGGGCGCCGGCGAGGGCGAGCACGGTGTTGATGCCGACCGAGCGGAGAAGCGTGCTCTTGCCCGACATGTTGGAGCCCG
>DAISKN010000303.1:7323-8038 GCA_036820975.1 Acidobacteriota bacterium
TAGCCCTCCGGATAGGCCATCCCGAAGTTCCGCTTCGTCCGCTCCTTGAGGTCGCGGCCCTTCTGATGCCCGACGAGGACGGCGGTACGGCCTCCCAGCTTCCCGAGGCCCGTAACGATCGCGCGATCGTCGGCGCGGGAGCGGTGGTGCATTGGCGCCCGGCCGAGCGCCACGTCGTTTCGCACCAGACGCTCCGGCGGGATCAAGGGATGCCCGAGACCGTCCGCCTCGAAGAGCGCCGCTTCTCCGCTCGTGGCCGGGAACACGTCGTCAGGGTTCTCGAAGCCGTAGCTAGCGAGTGCGAGCAGAGCGTCGAGCTCCCCCACCGCATCGAGCCAGCGCGGAACCTGACGGCCCGAGATCCGCCGCCAAGCCTCCATGGCGAACGCGAACTGCGTTCCCCAGAGAAGGAGCGCGGCCAGGGGAGCGAAGAGCTGATTCCTCCGCGCATCGAGATACTCGATGAGACGCGCGAGGCGCCGGATCTTCGCCGACGCCGGCTCGCTGTCGGACGAGAGCCGGGTCTGGAGCACCACCAGGTGATCCGCGCTGAAACCCTGGCTCTCGAGAATGTGGAGAAGAGAGGCGAGGATGGAGAGGTCGCGGGAGGGAGCCTCGGCGGCGGCGAGGACGGCGCTCGTCCGGGGACGGAAAGCCAGCGCGAAGGAAGCGCTCGCGGCGAGCGCCATGAGAAACGCCAACCGGTCGACCAGGG
>DAISKN010000304.1:0-8008 GCA_036820975.1 Acidobacteriota bacterium
GTTGTAAGTAAGAACGATGGCGGGAATGAGCATCACCTTGGCCGCGCCCAGGAGGTAGATGACGTATTTCCGCGCGCCGGCCTTCGCCTCGGCCGTTTCCTTGTGCGCCACCAGGGGGTAGGTCGCGAGCGTCAGCGCTTCATAGAACAGGAAGAGCGTGAAGAGGTTCGCCGAGAACGCGACGCCCATGGTGGCGGTGAGAGCGAGCGCGAAACAGGTGAAGTAGCGGGTCTGCGCGTGCTCTTCGAGAGTGCGCATGTAGCCGATGGAATAGAACGAGGCCGCGACCCAGAGGAGCGACGCTCCCAGGGCGAAGAGGAGGCCGAAAGCGTCGGCGCGGAAGCCGAGCTCGATCCCGGGAAGGAGGCGAAAGAGCGTGACCTCGGGCGCTCGTCCCGAAAGCACCGCCGGCATCATGGAGACGACGAGCGCGAACTGAAGGACTCCAGCGCCGACCGACCAGAATTCCCGCAGGTTTCTGCGGCGCTCGCCGGTAATCATGACGAGAATCGAGGCCAACGCCGAGACCAGGACGGTCAGGAGCGGGGTCAAGGAAAAAACGGGATCCACGGCTTCCGTCACCACTTCAACCGAGTCACGTCCTCGACGTCGACTCCTTGTTTGTTCCGGCTGAGAGAGAGCACCAGCCCCAGCCCGATCGCCGCCTCGCCGGCCGCCACGGCGATGACGAAGAGGGCGATGACCTGACCGCGGGCATCCCCCAGGTGATGGCTGAAGGCCGCCAGGCTGACGTTGACGGAGGTGAGCATGATCTCGACCGAGACCAGCATCAGGATGATGTTGCGCCGCGCGAGAAAGCCGATGAGACCGATCGCGAAGAGGACCGCGCTCAATCCGAGACAGGCACCGACCGGAACCATCAGGGCTCGGTCTTTCTCTTGGCCATGACCACCGCGCCCACGATGGAAGACAGAAGAACGAGAGACACGATCTCGAAGGGAAGCGCGAACTCGGTGAAGAGAGCTTTTCCCACCGTGGCGAGGTTCCCCGAGGAAGGGGCGCCGGGGGCGGCGGGCACCAGGGCCGCGGGTATGTCGCGGGCATACCAGATCAAGGTGGCGAAGGCGGAGCCGGCGACGACCGAGAGCGGCCAATGAGCGCTGAATCGCGGCGCCGCGGCCTCGCTCGGCAGATCGAGCAGCATCATGAAGAAGAGGTAGAAGACCAGAATGGCGCCCGCGTACACGATCACCTGGACGGCGGCGAGGAACTCCGCCCCCATGAGGAGGAAGATGCCGGCGACGTGAAGGAAAAGAGCAAGAACCCATAGCAAGCTATGAATGGGCTTGTGGCGGGTTATCGCCAGAATCGCGCTGGTGATGCTGGCGGCCGCGAGGTAGTAGAAGATGACGAGTCCGGCGGTGCTCATGGAGCGTCAGGCGAGTACTTGCGGCGCGGCGGAGAAGTGGAGCGTCAACCGTGACCCCTTCCAATCAATGCGATAAGGGCAATAAGGCGCGCCATTGTAGATGAAGTCCCGCCGCGAATCCACCCCCGTTCGACGGGCTTCGGGTTCCGGGATGCAGGCATTTTCCGCCCGGTTTGACACCGGCGTGGTAAGACGTTATCTTACGGTTGATGAAGACGAGAGTATCGACCAAAGGCCAGATCGTTCTCCCTGCAGATATCCGGAATCAGGATCGTATCGAGGCCGGACAGGAGTTCGAGATCGAGCGAATCGATTCCGGGGAGTATCGTCTCGTCCGACTTACGCCGCGACCGAACCATGGCCTCGTGGATTGGCTCCTGTCATGCCCCGACAAGGGGTTCTTCGAGCCGATTGAGTCCGAGTCCACCGACAGCCTGTGACGTACCTGGTCGATGCGAACGTCCTGAGCGAGGCCACGAAGCCCGACCCAAACCCGAAGGTCGTCGAATGGCTCCGTCAGAACGAGCTCGAGATTGCCGTAGATCCGATCATCCTCGGTGAGCTCAAGTTCGGGATCCTCCTCTTGCCTCGCGGGAAACGGCGCGCTCGTCTCGAGCAATGGTTCGAAGAAGGGATACAGCGTATCTATTGTGTCGCGTGGGAGGCAGATACAGGACTGAGGTGGGCTCGACTTCTCGCGGACCTGCGAGCGGCGGGTCGATCGATGTCCGTCAAGGACAGCCTGATCGCGGCGACGGCGCTACTCAACGACATTGCCGTCGTTACCCGTAATCAGCGGGACTTCGAGAATGCTGGCGTCGAGGTGGTGGACCCATTCGTTTGACCCGGCGACGCGCGTGGACGTCATGGGCCATCGAGGGATACTCTCTGCGCCATGAACCGCAGACGCTTTCTCGGCTATTCCGCTTTCGGTAGCGCGACCCTCCTTTCCGGATCCGCGCCGTTCGGATGCGCTCCCGGTGAGGGCCCTCGTGAAGCCCCGGCCGGCGACGCTCCCTTCGAGCTCCTCGAAGCGACGGTCGCCGATCTTCAGGCAGGCATGGAGTCGGTCCGGTGGACGGCGCGGTCGATCACCGAGGCGTATCTCGCCCGCATCGACGCGCTCGACCGGCAGGGACCCGAGCTGCGATCCATCATCGAGACCAACCCCGAGGCGCTCTCGATCGCGGACGAGCTCGACGCCGAGCGCCGCTCGAAGGGGCCGCGCGGTCCTCTCCACGGAATCCCGGTCGCCATCAAGGACAACATCGATACCCACGATCGGATGACCACGACCGCGGGCTCGCTCGCGCTCGAGGGCTCCATCCCGCCGCGGGACTCGTTCCTGGCGGAGAAACTCAGAGAGGCGGGCGCCGTCATCCTGGCGAAGGCCAACATGAGCGAGTGGGCCTACTGGCGCGGGCTCAAAGCATCCAGCGGTTGGAGCGCGCGCGGCGGCCAGTGCCGCAATCCCTACGCTCTCGATCGGAACCCCTGCGGGTCGAGCTCCGGCTCCGGGGTCGCCGCCTCGGCGAACCTCGCGGCTCTCACCATCGGAACCGAGACCGGCGGGTCCATCATGTGCCCGTCGTCCATCAACGGCATCGTCGGCATCAAACCGACGGTCGGCCTCTGGAGCCGCTCGGGCATCATTCCCATTTCGCACTCCCAGGATACCGCCGGTCCCATGACGCGGACCGTGAGAGACGCGGCGATTCTCCTCGGCGCCCTCACCGGCGTCGATCCGCGCGACGGCGCGACCGCGGCGAGCGAAGGGAGGTCGCACGCGGACTACACCCAGTTTCTCGACGCGAACGGACTCCGCGGTGCGCGCATCGGCGTCGCCCGCAACTTCCCCGGCTTCGACGACCGCGTCCTCGCGATCTTCGAGCGAGCCCTCGAGGACATGAAGAGCCAGGGCGCCGTCCTCGTCGACCCGGCGAACATCCCCAACATGGACAACGGCGACGTCTTCGCCGAGCTCCCGTCGCTGGTGCTGGACTACGAGTTCAAAGCCGGCATCAACGCCTACCTCGAGAGCCTGGGGCCGGAAGCGCGGATGAAGAGCCTCGAGGACCTCATCGCCTTCAACGAAGAGCACCGGGACCGGGAGATGCCCTTCTTCGGTCAGGAGCGGTTTCACGCCTCCCAGGCCCGGGGCCCGCTGACGGATCCCGCTTATGTCGAGGCGGTGACCACCATTCAGCGGATGACGCGAGGGGAGGGAATCGACGCCCTCGTGAGCCAGCACCAACTGGATGCGATCGCGGCCCCGACGTCCGGTCCCGCGTGGGTGACGGACCACGTTCTCGGCGACCGGCTCGACGGCGGATTCAGCGCCGGGCCGGCGGCGATCGCGGGCTACCCCGACATCACCGTTCCCATGGGATTCCTGTCCGGCCTTCCGGTCGGGGTCTCCTTCTTCGGCCCGGCGTGGAGTGAACGGAAGCTCCTCGCGATCGCCTACTCCTACGAGCAAGCGACGAAGCACCGCAAGCCTCCGGAGCTTCTGCCGACGTTGGCCTAGTCATGCGGCGCTTTCTCGGGCGTTCGCTCGTTCTCCTCGCCGCCGCGTTCGCTCTCGCCGCCTGCGGGCTCGCGGCGGGAGTTCGCTCCTCGCACACGTCGAGACGTCGGTAGGGAGTCTGACGATGGGAGCGAAGCTGCTGTGGGGGTACCTTCGGAGCTGAGCTCCGCCGGGCTAGCCGTCGCCAGCAGAGCGGGCTACGCCACCGATGCCGTTCAGGAGACTCGCCATGCCCTTACCAGCAGACCGAGGCCGACAAACAGCAGCGCGAGGGAGCCCGGCTCCGGCACCGGTGTACCTTTCGTAGTGACGCTCACGGTAAGGTTGTCCATCGCCCAGGATTCGTCATCGAGGCCCTGGTTTCCCGGACCAAAAATGAAGAACTCGATCGTTGCCGACGAGCCAGTGTGCGCAAAGTTGGCGAAAGTCGGATCGGCGCCGAAATCATAGGCACTATCGGTGTAGAAACTGCCTGGACCGGAAAAACCAAGATCCACGTGACGCGCGAGCTCCACGCCAGGCGGCGGAACATAGCTCTGAATCTGGCTAGGGAGCGCATTCGCGAACGATTCGCTGAACAGGGTCGCGCCGTCGAACACGATTTTGAAGAAGTCCCCCGACGGAAACGCACCCGTTCCGTCGAGCGAGTCGATCGCCGCGAACAGGAAAGCGAGGCTGATCGTGTCGTGCGCGGGCAGGCCGGTCAGTGACAGCGTCACGGTATTGCCGGTGGCAGTGCGCAGGAAGTTTCCGCCAAACTGATTGCCGGCGGGCCCGAGTCCGCCGTATCCCTGAACGCCCGTGAGTGTCGAATTCGCGCCGATGGTGATCTCGGCGGGCAAAGAACCGTCAAAGTTCGTGGAGAACACGGTGACCGGAGAGGACACCGCAATGTCGGGGAAACCGGCACTGAGCGCAATGAGGGTGGCTGTAGCAACAAACGATTTCTTGACCTCGAGCATTCTCATCTCCCGGTTTGCGGCAGTAATGACCAAGCGACGCAACGAGGAAGGCCGAAACAATGAATGTTGCAACCTCAATGCCATCGACCAATCTGGTTTCGAGTCGCGATTCAAGTCGCCAGATACAGAGGACTTGTTCTTCGGAGCGCGTTCTCCCCCGGTGCCTCGTAGACTCGCGCGAACGGCGATACTGTACGCGTCATCGACACGAGCCTCCAGGATTGGGATTTATCTGCGGTGTTATCAGATAGTTGGAGACGATCCAGTTATGTAAGGTTCTCCGACGAAGTACTCGCCGCAGGCAGGTCTGTCGCAACACGCCCTCGTTCGAAACTCCATCTCAGCGCACGAACGGACCGAGGTTGACGTAGAAGCGCCCGTCCCCGTTCGTCAGGGAAACGCTTCCCCCGAGAAACAGCGGGCCGAGGAACGTCTCGAGCACGAACCCACCGGATGCGTTCCATTGGTGCGAAGCTTCGCTCCACCCGTCGAACGCGGAGCCGGCCTCGAGCCAGGCGCCGAAATAGCCGTTCGCGCCGATGACGCCGGGCAGACGCAGAATGTGGTAGAGGAACCCGCCCAACCCTAGGACGTAGTTGTCTCCGATGACCTCGCCGTTGTGAAAGGCGCCGAGACGCAGGAGCCCGCCGAGGCGGAACTCGTTGTATCCGGGATCGTCTCCGAACGACGACCCGCCGGAGGCGCCATAGAAGACGCGATGCCGCTCCTGGAACCGGTGGAACGAGGAGAACCTCGCCTCGATCTGGGCGTAGTCCGTCGGGCCTGCGACCTTTTCTCCGGATTGAACGATGTCCGGAGAATCGGAGTAGAAGCGGAGTCCGACACGGCTGAAGATGCCGCGGGTGGGAATGATGGGGCTCGTCTGGCCGTCGAAGGTCCATCGGATCGAGGCGAAGCGGTTCTTGCCTTCCGCTTCGGGGAGTGACGGCTCGCCGACCCGCAGGCGGGTCCTGAGGTCGAGGACGTCATACCCGACGCGGATCTCGCTTCGCGAGCCGAGGTCGAAGCCCAGATCGAGGCCCCCGCCCGCGATCTTCTCGCGGTAGTCGGCGATGAGCTCGCCCTCCTCGTTGTACCCGTTCAAGCTGCTGCGGTTCCAATAGGCGCGCGGCGCTGCGAAGAGGCGGGTCCCGAAGAGACGCCGGTAGAGCTCGACGGCCGCTTCCTGCCGCGTGCCCACGGCGAGGTCCAGACGGATCTCCGAATTCGGGACGAGCGTGTCATAGAAGACGGCGCGCCCCCTCAGGTTCAACGCGAAGGTGTTCGAGTCGATGTTCTCGACCTCGAGCGCGGGCAGCAAAAACGGGGGACCGTGCGGCTTGGGAAGAATGTACAACGCAAGCGTCGTCTTTCCGCCTTCCTCGGGAAGCGCGTAACGGACGTTCTCGTACCGGTCGGTGCCGGTGAGTCGAAGGACCTCGTGCTCGATGTCCTCGAGCTTCGTCTCGTCGCCGACGAGTGTCTTCTCGAGCATCGTCTGGATCCGTTCTCCATCGTCCTCCGGCAGGCCTTCGACGCGCACCGTGTCGATACGGCGCATCCCGTCGCGCTTCTTCGCGAGCCGCGCCCGACTCCAGGCCTCGTAGGTCTCGACGTCGACGGCGTAAGGGAGGAGCCGATCCCTGGCCGCCTCGGCGGCTTCGTATCCGCGCGCGACGATCTCGTCGCTCCGCCGATAGTCGGTTCCGGGAAAGCCCCGCAGGTCGGGAGTGATGACGACGTCGGCCGACTGAAGGGCCTTCGCGACTCCCACCGCCATCATCGTGTCCATGGCGCGTCCGAGGACGTCGACGAAGTTCGTCGGGGGTGTGAAGCCGTCGGTCGTCGAGCTCACGTTCACCGCGACGACCACGTCCGCCCCCATGTTCCGGGTCACGTCCGCGGGAACGTTGTCGAGGGTCCCGCCGTCGACCAGGAGCCGCCCGTCGAGAGTAACGGGGGTGAAGACGCCGGGGATAGCCATCGTCGCCCGCATCGCTTCCGCGAGCGAGCCGCGGTCGAGAACGACGACCACCGCCCGGTCGAGATCGGTTGCGACGGCGCGGAAGGGAGTCGGCAGCTCGTTGAAGCTGTCGAGACGCGGGTACGGCGCCGCGATTCGATCGAGCATCGACTGCACACCCTGGCCGGCGTTCAGCCCGCTCGGGAGCTTCAACCCGTTCTTCAGGCCCAGCTCGATCAGAGCCGGGAACTGTCTCGCGTCCTCTTTCCGGCGGAACGTCTTGTACTTGAACGGCGAGTCCGCCAGGAAAATGATGTCCCAGTCCGCGTCGCGCATGAGCTCGCGAATCTCCTCGGGTGTCATCCCCGCAGCGTAGGCGCCGCCGACGAGCCCGCCCATGCTGGTACCCGCGATGAAATCGACGGGAATCCGATGCTCCTCGAGCCACTGGAGGAGCCCGATGTGGGCGATCCCGCGCGCGGCCCCGCCTCCGAGGGCGAGCCCGAGCTTCGGTCGTGGGGAAGCCTGCGCCGCGGCCTCCGGGACGCGCGACGCCGAAACGAGGAGGAGTCCCGAGAACGTGATTCGAAGAGCCTGCGCCCGCATTGGAGCGCGAGGATAACACGCACGAAACGCCCGGGCGCGACCAGGCCGGCACCGGAACGAACTCCGGGCCGCCCTGGCGGCGAAAGAAAGCGGGCTACGCCGTCCGGAAGAGGCCGACTTTCTGCAGAATGAAGATCAGCAGCGCCGCGCCCGCGAACGCGACGCCGTAGTACAGGATGCCGCCCACGGGCGCGATGCCCAGAAGGCCCGCGATCCACATGCCCAGCGCTGAGCCCACCACGCCCACCAGCACGTTGGCGATCCAGCCCATCTGCGCGTTGGTCTTCATGGCGATGCTCGCCAGCCAGCCGACGACTCCTCCGATAATCAACGCGATGATCCAGCTCATGTCCTTGCTGCCTTCCTGATAAACCACTACCCGCGCGCCCAGGCGCGCGGCGCGGCTAACGCATCGCCTTGCCGGCCATCCGCAGGATGTCGTCCAGCGGATTGCCGTCGCCGTTCAGGTCCAGCATCGACGCGAGTCCTCCCAGGCCGCCCCCCGCGCTGCCGGTGCCGCCGGACCGGCCGCCGAGCAGGCCTCCGAGCAGGTCGCCCAG
>DAISKN010000305.1:0-7972 GCA_036820975.1 Acidobacteriota bacterium
CGCCGTAGCCTTCCGCCGCCTTCTCGACGCGGAAGCGCGGCCCGCCTTCGAACACGCGGTCCTGCTCGCGCAGGCCGAAGCCGGCGGGCCAGTGGAGCGACGAAAGGACGACGCCGTCCGCGTCCTCATGCGGTACGTCGACGCGCTCGCCAAATCAGGGTCCACCGAGAAGGCTCTCGCACCGATGGACACGCTTCTCAGGCTCGCGCCCGACGACGCCAGGCGGTCGTTCACGGCCAGGACCTGCAACAGGGACCCCGCCATGCCCGCCGGCAGCTCGGGGACCGACGGCGGCGCGGTGCGAAGCCTCGGGGCGGTCTTTTCCGACGTCGACGACGATCGCGACGTGGATTTCATCGTGGTGAACGACGGCTCCAGGCCTTTCCTGTTCTCGAACGACCGGGTGGGCACCTTCACCGAGAGCGCCCTCGATCTCGGGCTCGAGACCGGAAGCCGCACGCGCGGGGCGGATTCCGCCGACTTCGATCGCGACGGGAGCTTCGATTTCTTCTTCACCGCCGAGGGGAATCAGCTCAACGCACTATTCCGGGGCCCCGGTCGCGAGGGACTGCGTCCGGACGTCGTCTCGCCGGGAATCCTCGCCGCCGGCGTTCCGGGGGCGCGGTACGGGGCCCAGTTCGTCGACGCCGACAACGACGGCGATCTCGATATCCTGGTGGTGACCAACGAGCAAGACGCGCTCGTCGCCTACTACGAGAATCGTCCCGCCGGCTTCGAGCGCGCGGGCACGCTTGCCGCTTCGGTCGCGGGTGAGGGACGCGCTCTCGCCGTCGCCGACGTCGATTCGGACGGCGACCTCGACTTCGTGGTCGGGACCGACCGGGGCGAGCTCGCCCTCTTCCGCAACGACGGCGGAAACGCACGGGCATGGCTCTCCGTCCGGGCCCAAGGGTTGAGGAGCAACCTCGACGGCCTCGGCGCGAAGGTCGAAGTCCGGGCGGGAGAAACGAGTCTCAGGCGCGAGGTTCGATCCTCGAGCGGGTATTTTTCTCAGAGTGATCTTCCGCTCCACTTCGGGCTCGGAGACGCGGTGTCCGCCGACTACGTTCGCTTTCTCTGGCCGGGCGGGGTGAAGCAGATCGAGATGGACGTACGGGGACGGGCGACCGCCTCCGTCGAAGAGCTGAATCGGAAGGGCACCTCCTGTCCCATCCTCTACGCCTGGGACGGAGAGAAGATCCGCTTCGTCACCGACTTTCTCGGCGGAAGCGCGTTCGGGTATCTCCTCGCGCCCGGCCGCTACAACACGCCCGACACCGAAGAGACGGTGAAGATGGAAGCTTTTCCCCTCGTGCCCCGGAACGGGCGATACGAGCTGCGCTTCGTGAACCAGCTCGAAGAGGTCCTGTTCTACGACAAGGCTTCGCTCCTCGTGGTGGACCACCCGGGAGACGTCGAGGTCTACCCCAACGAAAGGCTCATGCCGGGCCCGCCCTTTCCCGAGCAGCGCCTTTACGCGGTCCGGGGAGCGCGGGGGCCGGAGAGGGCCATCGACCATCGCGGGGCGGACGTCACCCCGCTCATCGCCGAAAAGGACCGCCTCTACCCCTCGGAGTTCCGGCTCCTGCCGTTCAAGGGGTACGCCGAGGAGCACTCGCTCACTCTCGAACTGGGAGAGCTCGAGCGCGGCGCCCACTACGTGCTCCTCCTCTACGGATGGGTCGACTACGCGGATTCGACAGCGAACCTCGCGGCGTCCCAGGCGGGGGTCACGCTTCTTCCGCCTTACCTCGAGGTCGCCTCGGAGAACGGCGACTTCACGACGGGGCTTCCTCAGATGGCTCAGATGGGGTTCCCCGCGGGTCTGCCCAAGACGATGCTCGTCGATCTGGAAGGGCTGGTCTCTCCCGAAAGGAACCGAGTGCGCATCACGACCAGCATGCGCCTCTACTGGGATCGCATCCAGCTGGCGGAGGTCGTTCCCGAGGCCCCGCTCGCGGTGCAGGAGCTCGAAGCCTCGTCGGCGGAGCTCCGTAGGCTCGGCTATCCCGCTCCCTTCAATCCCGATGGCAGGATGCCCTCCCTCTACACCTACGACCGCATCCTCGACTCCGAGCTCTGGGGAGCTCACGAGGGAAGCTACACGCGATACGGGGACGTGAAGGCTCTTCTGGACGGCGCCGACGATCGCTACGTCATCACCCATCACGGCGACGAAGTGCGGCTGAGCTTCGACGCGCGGGCCATCGCAGAGCCCCCGCCGGGAGTCGAGCGCACGTTCCTCCTGGTCGCCGACGGCTTCGGGAAGGACATGGACATGAGCTCGGCTTTCCCCGAGACCGTCGAGCCGCTGCCGTTTCACGGTATGAAGTCCTATCCCTATCCGCCCGGGGCCTACCCCGACGACGCCGCCCTCCGCCGCTATCGAGAGGAGTTCAACACCCGGCGCGTCTCTCGGGAAGAGGCCCGTCGTTTTCCCCGTTCTACAAAGAGCACCACAAGGCCTTGACCTCGACGGCCCGGAGACGTGCGGCCATCGTTTTCCTCGGGCTCTCTCTCTCGTCCTGCGGCTCCCGAAACGAGTCGTTCTCTCCGCCCGTCGATCTCCTCGGCATCACCTACGTCGTCTTCGCCCCCGAGGGGGAGGTCGGTCTCGACTCTCCGGTGACTCTCGGCGACGAAGCGCGGCCGGCCTTGACGGCGCCCACCCCGGCCGAGTTTCGCTATCGCGTCAAGGTTCCCGAGAACGCGCTTCTCACCTTCGCCGTCGGTATCGCCGGCGTCCCCGCGTCGGCGGGACGAGAGGACTCGGCCGGAAGCCACATGCGGTTCACGGTGCGCGTCGGCGAGCGTCAGGCCGATGAGGTGCTCTTCGAACGGGAAATCCACCTGAGCCGGCGCGACCGCTGGCTGCCGCAGGCGGTCGATCTGAAACGCTATGCCGGCCGCGAGATCTGGCTCGTTTTTCAAACGGCGATTCCCGGCGACGATCCGTCTCTCGGCCCGCTTCCGGTCGCGGGCATCTTCGGCGAGCCCATACTCCACGATCGGAGGGCCTATCGCGCTTCGAAGGGCGTGGTCCTCATCTCCATCGACACCTTGAGGCGCGATCATCTGAGCCTCTACGGCTATCCCCGCCGCACGACTCCGGGACTCGAGGCTCTAGCGCGCGAATCGCTGGTGTTCGAGGACGCGGTCAGCACTTCCTCGTGGACGCTTCCCGCGCACGCGTCGCTCTTGACGTCGACCCTTCCGTCGGTCCACGGGGCCACGAGCTCGAAGGCGGGCCTCTCGCCCGAGTGGCTCGGTCTTCCGCGGCTTCTCGGGGACGCCGGCTATTTCACGCAGGCGATGGTCACCCACGTGTACCTCTCGAAGGAATACGGTTTCGGCGAAGGGTTCGATCGGCACCGGTACTTTCCCGAGACCCGCGCCGAGGAAGTGACCGACCAGGCGATTCGCTTTCTCGAGGCGAGGGGCGACTCCGATTTCTTCCTCTTTCTGCACTACTACGATCCCCACTGGCACTACGACCCGCCGGCGCCCTACGACCGCGCCTTCGATCCCGCCTACCAGGGAGAGGCGACGGGGGTCTGGTGGGATTTCAAGGAGCTCGGCGCCGATTCGATCGATCCCCGGGACCTCCACCACATTCGCGCGCTCTACGACGGTGAGATTCTCTATACCGACCGCCAGGTCGAGAGGCTGTTGCAGGAGATGAAGCGGCTCGGCGTCTTCGAGAACGCGCTCGTCGTCGTGACCTCCGATCACGGCGAGGAGTTCCTCGACCACGGACAGTGGGAGCACCAGAAGACGCTCTACGAGGAGCAGCTTCGCGTTCCGCTCGTCGTCAAGCTTCCGAGCGGGTATGCGGGGGGGGCGGAGCCGCGGCGGGTGAGCGGACAGGTGAGCCTCATCGACGTGGCGCCGACGGTGCTGGACGCGATTGGGATTCCGGCGCCTCCGAGCTTCGAGGGCAGAAGCCTCCTCACCGCCCGCGGCAGCGATGCGGACGAAGCGGAGGCCTGGGCCGAGACCGAGCACACGCTCGACGGATCGCGGAAGATCGCCTTGCGACGCGGCGCCTCGGGGACGAAATCGATCTTCACACTGAAGGAAAACGATCTTCAGATAGAGCTCTTCGACCTGGGACGCGACCCTCGGGAAATGCACGGGCTCGATGATGCGAGATCCCGGGAAGCTCTCGAGAGCCGTCTCGCGGAGTATCTGGCGGAGTCCGCCGCTCGACGGGACGGCAAGACGCGCCCCGAAGTGGAGCTCGACCCCGAAGACCTCGAGCGGTTGCGCTCCCTGGGCTATTTGAAGTAGACGTCGGTGCGATTGAGCGGCGGTGCGGGCGTGAGCCCGACGGAGGCCGGAGACGCTCCTGCGATAGACGAGCTCACGAAGTGGCGCCGTCCGCTCCAATCGCGGGCGCTTTTTTTTGTGTGGCTGCTGCGCCCGTTTTGGTATTCTAGAGCGGACGTCAGGAGACGTCTTCGAGCTTTGATGGTGACCTGGACGACATGCCGAACAGGGACGAAGAGAAATATCGCGTTCGCGCTGCGCTTTATCGTCTGCTGCTGGACGAGGAAGCCGGAGCCGCGTCCGCGCTCGTTCCCCGCATGCTCGCCGACCCCGACTCGCTGACCCCCGAGATCCGCTGCTGCCTCCTGTATCTCATCCGGGGCATCGGCTACCTGGCCGCGCGCAACGACCTCCTCGGCCACGGCGGCCTTCTCGATACGCTGGCGGAGGAGTTCGAGTCCGTCCGCGTCCGGACCCGGAGGATCGACGGCCTCTGGTTCGACGTGGTACAGGAGGATCCGGATCACTGGGTGCAACGTTACGAATCGACGGACCAGCACTACTCGCTCGAGGAACTGTCCTGGCTCAACCTGCAGCTCGGCCGCCTCTGGGAAATCGAGCGACAGCGCCTCGAGCTCGAAGAGCCTCCGCTTCCGCCCCTCGTCCTCCGCCGCAGGCTGCACTCGGCCGAGACCCCGGCCTTCGCCGTGAACGCGCCCCGTTCCTTCCGGCCCGAACGCGCCCCTTGAAAGCCGCCTGACTTCCAGGCATTCTGTTAGGGTCCCTTTCGACAACGCGTTCGTCTTCCCCAAGGAGCCCATGGATCCCTCGGCCACCTATCAAGTACCGACGCACGCCGTCGACGCCGAAATAGAGATCGAGGGCGGCCGCCGCGAGGACGTCACTTTTTACCTCGCGGAGGTCGCCGAGACGCACGAAGGCCCCGAGACGGTGGCGGAGGCGCTCAATCGCCGGCGCAAGTTCGTTCCCGTCCGCTCGCGCGCCTCTGCGGAGCTCGTTCTCGTGCGTCGAAGCGCGATCGTAACCGTTAGGGTGGCGCTTCCGAACGTCGATCAAGCCGTCGAAGGGCTCACGAGCTTCATCGATTTCGTACGCCTCGAGCTCCACGGGGGGGAGGTGCTGGAGGGGGCGGTCGCGACCCTGCTCCCGCCGGAGAACGCGAGGATGTCGGACTACTTCAACCTGGACGCCGCCGACTTCGCGCCCCTTTCCGTGGGAGAGAGCGTGGTCTACGTGAACAAGGAGTTCATCAACGTTGTGCACCTCTGATAGGAGCTTTCGGCCCGACCCGCCTTCGCGCGAAGCGCTACGGCGAGGTCCCGCCGAAGCCCAAAGGGCAAAGGCGGAAGGCGGAGGCGGAAGCGAGAAGCGCCGGGGGGCCCGAGCGCACTTATGAAGACCGAAGCGACTGAAAGGAGCGCGACGTAGTGAAGACTCTGGAGCCGTTCCTCGAGGCGTTCAAGAAGACCGAGGCGGAGGAGATGCAGCTCGAGCCCGGCGAGCGACTCTGCATGGTGATGTCCGGCCACAAGATTCCCGTGGGCCGCGAGCCGTTGCAGCAGCAGACGCTTCTGCAGATGGCGTCGGAGTCTCTGACTCCCGCGCAGCTCTCGTCTCTGGCAATCAAGGCTCACCGGGTGGCGACGACCCATTCCGGCAAGGAATTCGAAGTGACGTTCAGCCGCCCCAACGGGGCCATCCACATCGCCGTGCGGAAGTCCTCGCCCGCCGCGGCGCGACCGCCCGAGCCCAAGGCGCCCGCGGCACAGCCGCGACCCGCAGCCAAAGTGTCTTCCCCGGCCCGCCCCGCGGCGGCTCCACGGGCCTCAGGGGAGAGCGGCGAAATGGACTCGCTGCTGCGGCTCATGGTCGAGTCGGGGGCATCCGACCTGCACTTGAGCTCCGGCTCCTGTCCCGTTCTGCGGGTTCATGGAGAGATCCAGTTCCTGCGCGACCGCGGCGTCCTCGCTTCCGAGGACATTCGGCGACTCATCTTTTCCATCCTCGACGAGGAAACCCGGACGACCTTCGAGGAGAAGCGCGATGCCGACTGCGCCTACGAGGTTCCCGGACTCTCCCGGTTCCGGGTGAACGTGTTCGAGGACCGGCACGGGTTGGGTGGCGTCTTCAGGACGATTCCGGTTTCGATCATGACGGCCGAGCAGCTGGGCCTTGCCCAGCCGATACTCGACCTCTGCTTTCTGACGAAGGGTCTGGTGCTGGTGACCGGCCCCACGGGGTCGGGCAAGTCCACCACCCTCGCCGCGATGGTCGATCACATCAACAAGAACCGGAACGATCACATCATCACCATCGAAGATCCCATCGAGTTCGTCCATGAGAACCAGAACTGTCTCGTGCACCAGCGGCAGGTGGGAAGCCACACCCGTTCGTTCAAGTCGGCGCTGCGCGCGGCCCTTCGCGAGGACCCGGATATCGTCCTCGTGGGAGAAATGCGCGATCTGGAGACGATCGCGATCGCCATCGAGACCGCGGAGACCGGGCATCTGGTGTTGGGGACCCTCCATACCAATACCGCGGTCGCGACGGTCGACCGGATCATCGACCAGTTCCCGCCGGATCAGCAGGAGCAGATCCGGGTGATGCTCGCGGACTCCTTGAAAGGAGTGGTCTCGCAGGTGCTCTGCAAGAAAAAGGGAGGCGGAAGGGTGGCGGCGCTCGAGATCCTACTCGGAACCATGGCGCTCTCGAGCCTCATCCGCGAAAGCAAGACGTTCCAGATCCCCTCGATCATGCAGACCTCGAAGAAGCAGGGGATGGTCACGATGAACGACAGCCTGTTCTCCCTGGTGAAGCAGGGACTGGTCGAGCCCAAGGAAGCCTGGATGAAATCGTCCGACAAGAGCGCTCTGGTCGGCCTTTTCCGAAGCAACAATATCCCCGTGGATTTCGCATCCGCCTGAAACGACGAAAGCCCGGCGGCCCATTCGAGAAGGGCCGCCGGGCTTTCGAGAGATTCGCGCGATTTACTGCGCCGTCAATTCCGCCAGGAACTTCTTCACTTCCTCGGCCTGGGTGCCCGTGGGCTCGAGCTCCAGGTACTTCTGGAAATGGCTCTTCGCGGTCTCCACGTCGTCGCGCTGGTAGGCGAGGCTCCCGAGGATGTAATGCGCTTGCGCCGCCTGGGGCGCCGTGGGCTTCGCCGCGAGGAACTTCGTGAGATGGTCGGCGGCCTTCTGCTGCAGCGCCGCCGCTTCGGGAGAGCCTTCCGCCATGCGCACGGCGTTCGAGCCGAGCATGAAATTCGCGTCGGGGGCGAAGGTGTCACTGGCGCCGAGCTCCAGATACTTCTCGAGCCGCTGGCTCGCCTTGTCCCACTCCTGGCGATTGAAGTTGATCCGTCCGGCGTAGTAGTAAGCCCGCTGGAGTGCCGGATCGAGCTGAATGACCTTGGAGAAGGCCTGCTCGGCCTCGCCCTCGCGGTTCTCGCGCATCAACGCCACTCCGAGCGAGAACTGCACTTCCTTGTCGAAAACCGGCCGCCCGATAGCATCCCACACTCGCAGGATCAGCGGCTGCGTCGTCGAGTCCCCTACCACGGATTGTCCGTCGTTGAAGATGCGCCAGCCGGTCGGAACCTCCATGCTGGCTGCGCCAGCCAGCACCAGCCTGCCCGTCGTGTAGGTCAGCGTGCGATCCTCGACCGCACTCGTATCCAACG
>DAISKN010000306.1:0-7970 GCA_036820975.1 Acidobacteriota bacterium
GGGTCTCGCCGGGGTTGATCTCGGGCGTCGCCTGCCTCCTCAGCCGCGCCTCGATCACCGGGCGGGCGATATAGGGAAAGACGCTGGTGGTGCCGATGGAGAACACCACGTCGAAGCCGCGAAGGAGCTCGCGCTCCAGGGTCTCGACCTTCGCGAGGGGGAGGAGCTCTCCGAAAAGCACCACGTCGGGGCGCAGCGGCGCTCCGCAGTCGGGACAACGAGGCAAGGGCGCGAGGTTCGAGTAGTCCTCGACCGTGGCGCGGTGCTCGCAGACGGTACAGAGGAGGTGGTGCACGTCGCCGTGGATGTCGATGACGTTTCTCGAGCCCGCTTTGCGGTGGAGCCCGTCCACGTTCTGCGTCAAAACCCACACGCGCTCGAATCGGCGCTCGGCCTCGGCCAGGATCGCGTGCGCGCGGTTGAAGGACGCCCCGCGCGCGGAAGCCTCGATCTGGTGAATGTACTTCCAGGGGATGGCGGGATGGCGCCGCATCATCTCGCCCGAGAGCGCTTCCTCGATGGGTATACCCTCGGGAGTGCCCGCGTCCTCGTACAGCCCGCCGATACCACGATAGGTGGGAAGCCCGGAGTCGGCGGAGATGCCGGCCCCGGTGATGAAGAGAACGCTCGAGGCCCCTCGAAGCCACGAGGCCACGGTCTCGAGAGCTTTCTCGTTCGCGTCCATGAAACGAGACTATCAAACTGGAAGTCCCCATGCCTCGAGGAGGACAATCGCTCTGGATGAGACTTCTGGGCGACGTCGACCGCCAGGACCTGACGCGCCTTCTCTCGAGGTTCGGGCTCCGGCTGGTCGAAACCCCGGGGGGCGAAGAAATCCACGTGAGCTACTGGGGCGGGTCCGAAGCCGGCCTCGTCGGGAGCGAGATCCACGCGCGCGCCGACACCCCCGTGCATTCCATCCTCCATGAGACCAGCCACTACGTCTGCATGTCCCCGTCGAGGCGGGCCTCTCTGCTGCGGGATGCCGGCGGAGACGACGCAGAGGAATCCGCGGTCTGCTACCTCCAGATCCTTCTCGCCGACCAGCTCCCCGGCATGGGGCGCGCCCGGATGCTCCTCGACATGGACCAATGGGGATACAGCTTCCGCCTCGGCTCGACGGGGGCCTGGTTCGAACGCGACTCCGAGGACGCCCGGAGATGGCTCCTCGCCCACGATCTCATCGACGAGAGCGGCGCCCCGACGCGGAGACTTCGCAAGGGGTCCCGCGATAATGAATGAACCGGAATGCTGCCGGCCGCTCTTTCGGCGCTGACGCTCTCCAAGTACGACTCTAGCGTCGCGCCGCCCGGTTCGCGGTCGTCGAGCGCTTCGCCTCGCCGGGCCAGACGGGGCTCGCAAGCTCGATCGACCAGACCGGACCTCCCTGGTAGAGAAATCCGCGGAACTTTACGAACGTCGGCGCCTCGCCGTGGAGCATCCAGGTATGGAACGGCGGCGGGTCCTTTCCGAACAACTTGGCGAGAAGCCCGGTGAATCCGGAAGCCTCGATGTTCAGCAGGTAATGCACCGCCCGTCGAGAGCTGTCCACGATCGAGAACGGCTCTTCGCCCGAAGAGGAAACCTCGAGGTTCACGACCCGCGGGTCGGGCGTGAATGCGACCATGCTCACCGTGGTTTTTGCGGCGTCTGCCTCGATGTTCTTCAAAAGCGTGAAGAACATTCCGTTGTACACGTCGCGGGGAAGCTCGATCGCTCCCTCGAGCACTTTCTCCTCCCCGTCCTCGTCGCGGTGACGGACTTCAAATCGGCTCTCGGCGCGTTTCAGAACGGCCTCGAGAGTTTTCGGGAACGACGGCCCCCTCTGCACCAGGTGATAGCTCTCCAGAAGGAAAACCCGGTCCTGCGTGAAGTTCACGCGCTCGTCGTGAATCGAGCCATCCCGAAAACGGAACGTGAGCCGACTCTCGATGCGGCCTCGCTCGGGAACCTGAACGAGGTCGCCCTCGGCCAGCACCTTGCCGTCGAGAGATCGCAGGACGAGAAAGCCGTGAACCACGCCTTCCATCTTCTTGACGGGAATCGGCTCGGCCATTGCGCTGGTGCAAAGCGCCGCCGACAGGAGCCATCCCAGCGTGATTCGTTCAGCGGTTTTGGTGCTCATTCGACCGACCCCTGTTCAGGCCAGTCTAGCAATCCCTGACGACCGATCCGTTCCGGAAATCACGCCTAGGGGAAGATTCTCCTTCGATTACCGGTCTCTTCGCGGGGATCTACAGTCCATCCCGGTCTCGGCGCGCTATCGGCGCTGACGCTCATCGAGGTGCGGCTTTAGAGCCGCGAGCCACCGGTCGGCCATGTGAATCTCTCCCTCCGCGTTCGGATGGACCCCGTCGTAGGTCATGCGCGCGGGATCGAATCCGGCGGCGTGATCGACGATCGTTACCTTGGACCGTTCCGTCGACTTCGATGCCAGGGAGGTGATCGAGGCGTTCAGCTGCCGGAGGGTCCGGTTCCGGTTCGGATTGGTGGTGGGGATGATCTGAGCGACGAGAAAAGCCGTGTCCGGACGCGCTTCGCGGACGACGTCGATGAGCCGCGAGAGCTCGTCGAGCGTCGAGGCTACGCTCTGGTCCTGGAAGACGTCGTTCGACCCGAGGTGGACGAGCAGAACGTCGGGCTCCTCCGCCAGGACCCAGCGGCGGACGTCCTCGAGGATCTCGTCCACCCGCCAACCCCAGTGGCCCTCGTGATCGAGGTCGAAGTCGTTGCGGGGCGGGCCTCCGCGGTAGTTCGAGCTCAGGCTTCCGACGAAATCGACGCTCCAGCCTTCGAGCTCGAGGCTCTTGAAGAGGGGACGGCGATAGCTGTCGTGCTCGGAGTCCGCCTGGGTGATGGAATCTCCGAGCGGCATGATCCGGAGAGGCCTTTCCGACGGGGCCGTCGGTGCCGCTGCCGTGGTCGATGCGGGGATCACCGGCGTCGTCTGGCCATCGCTTCCGTTCCCGCAGCTGGCGAGGAGAACGACTAGAACCAGCGGAGGAATCCACGGCATCCCGGGCCTATTGTAGAGTATCGATACCTTCAAGGAGGTCGCCCATGAGAGAGACGTTCCTGCGTTTCGCAATCGCCCTCTTCGTCGCCGCACCCGCCACCGCCCAGAAGGCGCCGATGACGCCCATCGATCTCCTCCAGGTCCCGGTTCTCAGCGATCCCCGTCTTTCCCCCGACGGAAAGGAGATCGTGTTCGTTCTCGCAGAGGCGGACTGGAAGGCGAACGAGCGGGTGAGCCACATCTGGCGGGCCGGGGTGGAGGGAGAGACGCGGGCGCAGCTCACCCGAGGGACGAAAGGGGAGTCGAGTCCGCGCTGGTCGCCCGACGGCGCGTGGATCGTCTTCGTCGCCGAGCGCGAGGGGGACGAGGCGGCGCAGCTCTACCGGATATCCGCCAAAGGGGGCGAGGCCACGCGGCTCACGAGCCACGAGACGGCGGTCTCGAGCCCGTCGTTCTCCCCGGATGGTAGGTTCCTCTACTTCCTCGCCGACGATCCCAGGAGCGAGGAGGAAAAGACACGCGAGAAGGTCGAGGACGACGTCTTCGCCTTCGACGAGAACTGGAAGCACCGGCGGCTCTGGTCCCATGCCGTCGGCGAAGGAACGTCGAGGCTTCTCACTCCCGGCGATTTCACCGTCCGCGAGTATCGGGTCTCGCGCGACGGAGGGAAGATCGCGTTTCACCGAGCGCCCTCTCCGCTCCTCGACGCCTCGGCGCAGGGCGAGGTCTACGTCATGAACGGCGACGGCACGGGCATGGTGCGGCTGACCTCGAACTCCGTTCCCGAAGGCGGGGCCGAGCTCTCTCCCGACTCGAGCCGCGTCCTCTTTCTCGCGGACTCGAACGAAGGCTTCGAGATCTACTACAACCGGAATCTCTTCGTGGTCCCGGCCTCGGGAGGAACGGCGAAGCTCCTCCTCTCCGACATGCCGCACGAGGTCACGGACGCGCGCTGGTCGAACGACGGAGCCGCCATCTACTTCGTCGCCAATACCGGCGTCCGCGCCGAGCTCTTCCGCGTGGACCTCGCGACCGGGAAGTACCAGGCCTTGACCGCGGGCGACCACACGGTGGCCGAGTGGCGCTACGAGCCGGCGCTCTCGACCCACGTCTTCGCCATCGACCAGCCGGAGAACGCGGGAGATCTCTGGCTTCTCGATCGAGACGGCGCGAAGCCCCGGCGGGTGACGACGGTCTACGACTATCTCGCGAAGTTCGACCTCCCCCGGCAGGAAGCGGTTCGTTTCCAGGGGCAGGACGGCGTCGAGGTGGAGGGAATCCTCTACTATCCCCTCGGGTACGAGGCGGGCCGCCGCTACCCCCTCATCGTGCACACCCACGGAGGCCCGCGCTCTTCGGACAAGTTCGAGTTCAGCAACTGGGGAAGCTATCCGCAGGTCTCCACCGCGCTCGGCTATGCGGTGTTCAAGCCGAACTATCGCGGGAGCACGGGCTACGGCGACGAGTTTCTGCGGGACATGGTGGGTCACTACTTCGAGCAGGCGCACCTCGACGTGATGGCCGGTGTCGACCATCTCATCGCCCGGGGGATCGCGGACGGCGACCGGATGGTGAAGATGGGCTGGAGCGGCGGCGGCCACATGACCAACAAGATAATCACCCACACCGATCGCTTCAAGGCGGCTTCCTCCGGCGCCGGGGCGTCGAACTGGATCTCCATGTACGCGCAGAGCGACACTCGAATCCAGCGGACTCCCTGGTTCGGAGGGACGCCCTGGCAGGAGGACGCCCCCATCGACCTCTACTGGGGCCACTCGCCGCTCAAGGACATCTACAAAGCTAGGACGCCGACGCTCGTTCTCGTGGGGGAGGAGGACGAGCGGGTGCCGGCGCCTCAATCGGTCGAGCTCTATCGGGCGCTGAAGGCGAACGGGGTCGAGACCCGGCTCTACATGGCTCCTCGCGAGCCCCACGTCTGGCGCGAGCTCCGGCACGAGCTCTTCAAGATCAACGTCGAGCTCGATTGGTTCGAAAAACACGTGCGCGGGCGAAGCTACGAGTGGGCGAAGCCGCCCGGAGCGGGCGAAGAGGAGAAGCGTCCTACGGACGGGATGCCGTAGCCGGCCCCTCGAAGAGCGCACCGAGCTCGAGCCGCTCGGCCTCGCTCAGTTGGATCGAGAGCGCTTCCTCCGCGGGGTCGAGGTGCGCGGGCCTCCGCGGGCCCAGGATCACCGCGGTGGTTCGAGGGTGGCTCAGCACCCAGGCGATGGCGAGGGCCGCCGGGCTGACGCCGCGTTCTTTCGCGCGCTCTCCGAAAGCCGCGATGGCGCGGAGGACGATCTCGTTGCGGAGGTGCGCGTAAGGCTCGGGCCGGAGCGTCATCCGGGATCCCGCGGGGAAGCTGTCGGCGGAGGCGTACTTGCCGGTGAGCCAGCCCCCCGCGAGAGGGCTGAAGGGAGTGAAGCCCAGACCCTTCTCGGCGCAGAGGGGAAGGACGTCGCGCTCCGGCGCGCGGTCGAGAAGGCTGTAGCCGTTCTGGACCCATTCGAAGCGGTTCCAACGATTCCCGGCGCTCACCTCGAGCGCTTGCGAGAGCCGCCAGCCCTCGATGTTGCTCGCGCCGATGTAGTGGATCTTTCCCGCGTGGATCAGATCGTCGAGGGCCCCGAGGGTCTCCTCCAGGGGCGTTTCCGGATCGGGCTCGTGGATCAGGAACATGTCGAGCCTCTCGATTCCGAGCCGATTCAGGCTGCGCTCCACCTGGCGCTTGAGATGACGGCGGGAGAGACCGCGGTCGTTCGGGCCGTCTCCGACGGGGTTGAACGCCTTCGAGCTCACGAGGATCCGATCGACGACGCTCGGGTCCTTGGTTTTCAGCCAACGCCCGATGAACGCCTCGCTTCGTCCTCCGCCGTAGGCGTCGGCGGTGTCGAAGAAGTTGATTCCCATCTCGAGTGCGCGGTCCATGAGGGCGAAGGCCTCGGCCTCGTTCTCGCCCCGCCCGTAGAAGCGGGGGTCGGAGCCAACCCCCCCGAAGTTGCCGCAGCCGAGCCCGAGGCGCGAGACCTTGAGACCGGTGCGCCCGAGATTGCGATGTTCCATGGCGTCGAAATTCTAACCCTTTTGCCGTATCCTCTAGGAGACCCTCGTCCAACATGCGCATTCCCATCCTGGCCGCCTGCGGCCTCGTTCTCGTCGCGCGCCTCGCCCGGGCCGAGGAAAAGTGGCATGAGGCGTCGAGCGAGAACTTCGTGCTGATGACGAACGCCTCGCCCGAGCGGGCCGAGTCGATCGTTCTCACCCTGGAGAGGTTTCGCGCGGCCCTGGGCCAGTTGCTTCCCGATATGAGGCGTTGGACCTCGGGCCGCACCCGGGTCTACGGGTTTCGCGACCGCGACAGCCTCGAGCCCTTCCTTCCCCCGTCGGAGCCCTCGGGCGCGAAGGTCGCGGGATACTTCCGCAGGACCGCGTCCGAGAGCGTCATCGTCCTCGACCTCACGGGCGGGACTCCGGCGTTCGAGCGGGTTCTGTTCCACGAGCTCGTGCACCTGGTTCTGAGCTTGAGCGGGCGCGACCTTCCGCTCTGGTTCGAGGAGGGTCTGTCCGAGTTCTACGCCGGCGCGCGCCTCGACGAGAACGAGGCCGAAATCGGGGTTCCCGACCCTCGTCACCGGGCCCTGCTCTCGCGGCACGGGCTCATGCCGATCGACGAGCTCCTTTCCGTCGAGGAAGCGAGCGGCTCCGATGCGCTCTTCCAGGCCGAATCGTGGGCGCTCGTTCACTATCTCCTCGTCGAAGCCCCCGGGGGCCGGGAGCGGCTGGCCCGCTTCCTGGCGCTTCACGAGAACGGAATCGAGACCGCAGCCGCCTTTCGCGAAGCCTTCGGCTCGGAGACGGGCGCGATCAAGGAGGCTCTCGAGGAATACGTGAGTCGGAATCGATGGTCGGGAATCGAAGTCGAGCTCTCTCCCGTGGGCGCGGGCTCCGCGCTCTCGAGACGACTCTCGAGAGCGGAGGTCCAGGAGCGATGGGGTGAGCTCTTCCTCGCGACTTCGAGGCCCCGGGACGCCCGCGTCTGCCTCGAGGAAGCGGTGCGCCTCGACCCCGATCTCGGAACGGCGTGGGAGGCGCTGGGCTTTCTGGAACTCGAGGAGGGAGCGCCGCCGCGCGCGAGGATCCATCTCGAGAAAGCGATCGAGCTCGACTCCGCGAGCGCCCCCGGACTCTTCCGGTACGCGGAGATCCTCCTCGCGGACCAGTCCCGCCGTCGCGTCGATTCCATCCCCGGCGACGTGGCCGAAGCCGCGGCCTCGGCTCTCCGGCGAAGCCTCGCTCTCGAGCCCTCGGCGCGCGGGGCTTCGGAGCTCCTCGCTTTTCTCTACCTCGTGCGCGGCGAGCGCCTGAACGAGGCGGAGGCGCTCCTCGAAACGGCGCTCGCGATTGCGCCCGGCGATCCGCCGCTTCTCTTCCTCCGGGGCCAGCTCCTCGCGACGCGAGGCGACTACGAAGAGGCGCGGAAGACTCTGAGGCGCGTGGTCGAGACCTCCGAGGATCCGCGACTGCGCGTGGAGGTGGAGGAGTTCCTGGCCAGGATGACCGCGATTCAGCGCGCCCCCCGGCGCTAAATCCAGGCGACGCGCCACCGGATTTCGCTAGAATCTCGACGGATCGGAACGATGGCATCTCGACGACGGCAGCAAAGCGCGGACCGACGCCGGAAGAAGGACGCTCCTCCGGCGGAGCGGAGTCCGGCCGCACCGGATCTCCGTTCGTTCTGGGTACCGCTCGCGCTGACGCTCGCGCTCGCGATGCTGTCGTTCGTCCCTCGGGTGCAGGAAAACCCGGTCGTGACCCGATCCTTCTGGGCTGCGGCCATCGTGTTGCTCGTTTGGCAGGCCGCTCTCTTTTTGCGGCTCAAGGGCGAGTCCGCGGGTCGGTTCCTCCAGGTCCAGCTGCGCCCGCAGCATTACGTCCAGGCGGCGGTCCAGCTGTC
>DAISKN010000307.1:0-7965 GCA_036820975.1 Acidobacteriota bacterium
CCGGCCGGGGCCATTCCCAAGGACGGCCCCTCGGCGGGGATCACCATGGCGACGGCGCTCGCCTCCCTCTACTGTGCGAAGCCCGTCCGATCCGACACCGCGATGACCGGAGAGATCACCCTCAAGGGCCTGGTGCTTCCGATCGGCGGCGTGAAGGAAAAAGTGCTCGCAGCGCATCGCGCGGGTTTCAAGCGCGTGATCCTTCCGCGGGAGAACGAGTCCAACCTCAGAGACCTGCCCGCGGACGTCCGCGCGGAGACGGAGTTCGTGTTCGTCGATCGCATCGAAGAAGTGCTGAGGGAGGCGGTCGTGGGCCACTGCATGCCAATCGAGGGAGAGCCTGAATCGGTGGAGAAGACCTGACCCTCAACCCCGCGCAGCTTCGGGCGACCGAGATCCTGGAGGGGCCGCTCCTGGTCATCGCCGGAGCGGGCACGGGGAAGACCCACACGCTGGTGCACCGGCTGGTCCGGCTGGTGGAGTCGGGCGTTCCCGCGGAGTCCATCCTGCTCCTCACGTTCACGAGGCGGGCGGCCGAGGAGATGATCGATCGCGCCGCCGGGATCCTCGGACGCCGCGAGCCCGTCTCCGGCGGGACGTTCCACTCCTTCGCCAACCTGGCGCTGCGGAAATACGGGAAGGCGATCGGTCTTCCATCGAATTTCACCATCCTCGACCAGTCGGACAGCCTGGAGATTCTGGGGGAGATCCGCGCGGATTTGAAGGACGCCGCCTTTGGAATGACGCTCCCGCGGCGGGAGACCATCGCCTCCATCCTGAGCAAGTCGGTGAACAAGCAGGCTCCCATCGAGGACGTGGTCTCCGAGGAATTCTCGCAGTTCTTCGAGCTCATCTCCCTGTTCGAGGTCGCGGGGGCCCGCTACCGGACGCACAAGTCCGAAAGAAAGTTCGTGGACTTCGACGACCTCCTGGTGCTCCTGGTTCGACTGCTCGAGGAGAGCCCGGAGAGCGCCGCGCGCGTTCGGTCCGTCTACCGGTACCTGATGGTCGACGAGTACCAGGACACGAACCTCCTCCAGGCGCGGATCACGCACCTGCTCGCGGGCGAGTCGCGGAACGTGATGGTCGTGGGCGACGATGCCCAGAGCATCTACGCGTTCCGCGGGGCCTGTCACGAGAACCTCTTCGATTTCCATCGGAGCTTCGAGGACGCTCCGGTGGTGACGCTCGAGGAGAACTACCGCAGCACCCAAGGGATCCTCGACGTCGCCAACGGCCTCATGACCCAGATGGCGGAGGCGTTTCGCAAGAGCCTGTTCACCACGAAAGGGACGGGCGAAAAGCCCAGGCTGGTCGAGGCGAAAGACGACACCGCGCAGGCGCAGTACGTGGCCTCCGAGGTTCTCCGGCTTCGCGGCGAGGGGGTACCGCTCCGGGAGATCGCGGTGCTCTTCCGGGCGAGCCGGCACGCTTTCGCGCTCGAGGTCGAGCTCGCCCACCTCGGCATTCCCTACGTCAAGTACGGCGGCTTCCGGTTCATGGAGTCGGCGCACATCAAAGACGTCCTCGCGCATTTGCGCCTCCTGATCTTTCCCGGCGACGACCTGGCGCTCTCGCGCGTCCTCACCATGCGGCCGGGAATCGGGAAGAGCGGAGCCCGCTCGATCCAGCAGGCCCTCGTCGGAAAGCCGCTCGTCGAGGGGCTCCAGAGTCATCGAGCGAAGGGGAAGGCCCGCGCGAGCCTCGACGAGGCCGCGGCTCTCCTCTCCGATCTGGAGACGCAGCGGGAGTCGCCGGCGCGATGTCTCGAGGCCGCGGTCGAGGGTCTGAAGCCTCTGCTCCAGACGCGCTACGACGACTGGCCCCGCCGCATCCGCGACCTCGAGACGCTCGTCGGCCTCTGCGCCCGCTATCGAAGCCTCAACTCGATGCTCACCGATCTCACCCTCGAGCCTCCCTCCGCTTCGAGGCGGGACGGCCTGGCCGCGCCTTCGGGGGAGCCGGACGAGCTGGTTCTCTCGACGGTGCATTCGTCGAAAGGGCTCGAGTGGCGGGCGGTCTTCGTGCTCCAGGTGAGAGACGGGACCATCCCGATGACGAGCTCCTTCGACGACGAGCCCGAGCAGGAGTCCCTGGACGAAGACTTGAGGCTCCTCTACGTCGCGGTGACGCGCGCGAAGGACTACCTCAGCCTCGTCTGGCCGCGGGAGATCGCGAGAGGGGGATACGGAATCCCGATGCCGTCCCGATTCGTGGTTGCGCTTCCCGAGGAGCTGTTCGAGCATCTCCGCGCCGATGACTTCGTCGCCTGAACGGACCGCGCGGAGAACTCTGGTCCTCCTCGGAGCCATCGTCTGCTTCGGGCTGTTGCTCCGTCTTTCGTATCTCGCCCACGCCACCGGGCGGCCGGGGTATCGACTCGACGACCCGGACAGCTATCTGCGGCAGGGGGAGAGGATCGCGCAGGGGGCCTCGGGCTGGCGGTTCGACTTCGAAGTGGTAGAGCACGCGGTCGAAGGCCGCCGCTACGCGCTGCCTCCGCTCTATCCGGTCTTCCTCTCCCTCTTCGCGCTCCTCCCGGGGTTCCCCGTAAACGCGCTGGCCGGGCAGGCGATTCTCGCCGCCATCGGATGCCTCTCCGTCTTTTACCTCGGGAAGGAGATCCACTCCGATCGCGCCGGCCTCGTCGCCGCGACGCTCTGCGCGCTTTGGTTTCCCAACATCATCGCCGTCTGGTCGACGATGCAGGAGACCCTCTTCATCCCTCTGCTTCTCTCCGGGTTCGCCGTCCTCCTCCGCGCCCGCGCGTTCGGAGGCTTCGCGCTCGCCGGGCTCCTCCTTGGCCTCGCGGCGCTCACGCGCTCCATGCCGATCTACTACGTTCCGGTGGCGGCCCTCCTCCTCTTGTGGCGCCACGGGCCGCGTCGGGGAGCCATCCTCGCTTCCGGGCTGGCGCTGGGCTTCGCCGCGCCGACGATTCCGTACAGCATCGCGCTCTCGCGCCACCTGGGAGGTCCGACGTTCATCGAGAACCACGCGGGTCTTCGCATCGCCACCGAGCACGGAGCCGAGGGCGCCCGGCCGCCAGGTCCTATCGCGACCGCGGCGACCCTCCTGCGGGAGCTCGCGGCGGCGCCGGGAAGGACGATGGGGGACTGGAGGACGACGGCGCTCTCCATTCTGCACGTGAACGGCGGCCGTCTTCTTCAGATCTACCTCGGCGCGGACACGAAAATCGGAGCGACGGCGTGGAAGCTCGCGGCCCACGTCTTCTCGGATCTCTCCCTGGTGATGATTCTTGCTCTCGCGCCGTTCGGGTTCGCACTTTGCCGGAAGCCGGACCAGGGAGCGTTTCTCGCGGCCTGGATCGTGATGTGCTTCGGGCTGACTGTAATCTCGGGATTCGGCGGCCCGCGACTGCGTGCCCCGTTCGAGCCCCACCTCATGGTCGGAGCGGCGGTGGCGCTCGCCTCCGGATGGCGGCGTCCTCGAGCGGGGTCGCTTCTGGCCGCCGCCCTGATCTCGCTCGCGCTCCTGACCGCGGTCGTGCCCCAGCTAGGACGAAGCTTCGCCGCGAAAGCGGACTACGGGGTCGATTGGCCACTCGATCCGCCTCCGAAGCGCTCGGCGATGGAAGGGAAGGCCGGGTTCAACGTCTTCGCCTCGGACGGTTTCGTCGAGATCGCCGTCCGCCCGCGGAACGACGGAAAGCCGACGCGCGTCTCCCTCTTCCTCGACGGCGAGCTCGCGGGCGAGGAAATCCTGGACGCGCCCGAGCACTGGTTCCGCTACCCGGCCGCGGATGCCGGTCTGGCTTTCGTCGAGATCGTCTCCGAGGACGCACGGTCGGGTTCGGCGGTGAGAACGCTCATCGTGGTGCCAAGATAGCTCATGGTGGACACTGCCTGGTATCCCGCTCGCCTCGAGGAATACCTGAACCTCTGGTTCGCGGACTACGAAAAGGCGCGGCAGGTTCGAGAAAAGGAAGGCGGGTACCTCCTTCCTTATAGAAAGCACTTCTTCATCTGCTCGCCGGGGGCGATTCGGATCATTGGTCTCGACCCCGACGACCCCGATTGGGAGAAGGTTGGCTGGGACTGTGCCCGGCCGAAGGACGAAGAAGCCTACCGGCGGCTCTGCGAGAAACGGGACAAGTTCGAGGCGGCACGCTCGCGATAGAGCGCGATTCGGTCAGGGTCCACCGATAGCCAGCGAGCGAATCGAGAAAACCCATCCTCGAACGTCGTCCGTGGCTTCCAGCCGAGCTCTCTCTTGATCTTGTCCGGGTTTCCGACCCAGATGGTGGTGTCCCACGCGCGGTTCGGCATCGTGCCCCACTCGGGGGCGGCCTCGATCGAAAGGACGCGCCTCGCGATCTCCACCGCCTCCCGGATCGACGTTTGCCGTCCGGTGCCCACGTTGTAGATCGCACCGGGCTCCGTGCCGCGGCGGCTCGCAGCGGCCAGGTAGGCATCGACGACGTCGTCCGCGAACACGAAATCCCGCGCCACCTCGGGGGAGACCAGCGGCGGAAGCCGTTTCGATAGGCCATGCACCGCGAGCCGGGGCACGAACCTCGAGGGCTCCTCGTAGGGACCGTAGATGGAGTAAAGCCGCAGCGTCGGGATCGAAAGTCCGCTCCGGGCCGCAGCCGCCCGGCAATAGAGTGTGGCGGTGAGCTTGGTCACGGCGTAGTCGCTCGACGGTCGCGGCTCCTCGTTCTCGGTGGGAGCGTGATCGACGAAGCCATACTCCGAAGAGCTTCCGGTGTTCACCAGGGCCTCGAATCCAACGCGAAGACACGACTCGACGAGGTGAATGGTCCCGAGAACGTTCGTCCGCACCATGGCGCGGAAGTCGGACTGGAACGGATAGGCGCCGTGGGCCGCGAGGTGAAAGATCCATTCCGGGCGGACGCGGGCGACGACATCGGAGACCGCGGGCTCCTCGGCGAGGTCGACTTCGTGGATGCGGGCATCGACACCCTCGAGGCGCCAGAGATCGCTTCCCGGGCGAACCAACGCGTGGACTTCGTGGCGGTCCGAGACCAACCTGCGCGCGAGGACCGCCCCCACGAAGCCCGCGGCGCCGGTCACGAGAGCGCGCATGGTCCCGCCCCACTCAGCGCTGGGAAGACCGGAAAGGAACGCAAAGGCGCAAAGGTGCAAAGACGCAAAGATCGGAAGGCCTCATTCGGATCCTCCCAGGAAATCTTCATATCCGAAGGGCTCGAGGTACGGGCGGGCGCGCTCCCGAACCTCTTCACGCTCGCTCGCGTCGAGCTCGAGCGCCGTGGCGCGGTTCGCTTCCGGGGTCGCGGAGCGGATGGTTCCCCATGGGTAAACCTCCTGGATCGGCTCCCCGTTGAACGTCGGCTTCTCGAGAGAGGAGGCCGCGTCGACGCCGAGGGCGTCGCACACCCCTCGTAGCGCTGCGCGCGGGCCGGCGACCACGTCCTCGAAACGAACGATGTGCACCCGGCCCGGATGGCGCTCGCGGAAGAGGAGCGCGTGGTACTGGTTCAACGTCCAGCACAGGAGGTAATTCGCGAGCGGGAGCGGGACCGGGCGCTTCTTGGTGTCGGCATACGCCGACCAGGGGTTCCGCACGACGTGCAGCACCTGGGCGTCGGGGAGATCCGCCAGCACTTTCTCGGCGTCGACGACGACGACCGGGCTGTAGCCCACGTAGACCGACTCCCGTCCCGTGCGGTGGTAGTCCTTCCAGGCGTCGAACGTGGCGCGGAAGAAGGCCTCGACGTTCGCCGCGCGCGAGCGTCCGCTCCGGGCCACGTGCGCGAGGTAGATCGTCTTTCGCTCCTCGTCGGAGAAATCGAAGGGCGCGCTCCGGAACTTGCTCACCTTCGGCGTCCGCGCCCGCACCTTGCACTCCTCGTCGATGATGGCGTGATAGTCCCCCTCTGGCGAAGCCTCGAGATCGAATACCGGCCAGCGATATTTCACCGGAAAGAGGGACGCGAGCGAGTCGCTCACCAGCCGGGTCCCGAGCTGGGATTCGAAGGGGTAGACGAACATCTGCGGGTGTCCGTCGAGGAATCGATGGGTGGTATTGCCTCCGTTCTCGTACATCGCCGAGAGGAGGAGAAATCGAAAGCGTTCCGTCATGGGCCGGCCTTTCCGTCGAGTTCGAACGAGTAGAAGAGGTCCCTGGAAGACTTCGAGCCGCCGCGCCGCCTCGCCCCGAAGGGCAGCCCCGAGACGGAGCGGCGCGGAGCCCAGTCGATGGCGAAAATCTGGTTCCCCTCCGGCCAGACGAGACTTCCCAGGACTCTTCCCGATGCGGCATCGAGGGCGTGGAGGGCGCACCGGCTGGTCTCGAGGTCGAGGCCCGGGGCGTATCGGGAGAATCGCGGAATCACCCGCGAAGTCCCCGCGAAGGCGATGCCGGAAGCGAAGGCGAGCCCCCGAGTCCATCCGGGAAGGCGGGCGGCGACGCGGTAGCGGCCGTCCTGGACGATTCCGATCTCTCCGTAGCCGCTGTTCGCGACCCAGAGTTTTCCCCTGTGCAGACGCGCGGAGTGAGGTCGCGTCAGGCCGCGGGCGATGGGCTCCCGCGTCCGGCCCGAGAAGACGACGCCGCGGCCGTCCACGGGGAAATCGCGATGTCCCGGTTTCCTCGGCCCGATCTCGTCGGTCGATGCCGTGAAGAAGGATTCCGCGAGGGTCTTCCCGGCGGCGATGGAGTTGAGCTGGATGTGGTTTCTGTCGAGGCGCGGTCCCTTCGCGGTGTCGACGCAGCGAGGCCACCAGGCCTCGCTGAGCCCGCCCGTCGCCTCGACGCGCACCACCAGGTTCCGTCCGGACGCGTTCGCGTGGAGTACCCCGCCGATCAGGGCCAGGTCGTGGAGATACGTGCGGCCGGGGTAGAAACGCGCGCTCACCGGGACGAGGCAGCGAGGGCCCGCGGCCGGACGGAGCTCCAGAATCTGGTTCGGGTTCCGGGTCGACGCCAGGTGGAGGATTTTTCGCTCGCGGTCGTAGGCCAGTCCCGAGGGATGAGGCAAACGAAGGAACGTGGCCAGCGGACGTCCTCCCTCGACGGTGAGTGCTACCACCAGGTGCTCGTACTCGCGGGTCACGAGAAGCGTCGCCTCGATCCGGTCGAGAACTCCCCAGAAGTCGCCGCGGACGCGAAAGCGGAGAAGAGCGGGGTCCAGCTTTCCTCCGTCAGCCCATTGGCTCGCCACCTGGGCGGTGTCGCGCCACTCCGCGTCGTGCCGCGCCCAGGCGGCCACCCGCGCTCTCATCGCGTCTTGCGCGATCGACGGCGCCGCATCGAGAGGGCGCCCCAGTAGAGCCCGAGGGCCGAGCGATGGTTCGTCGTGGATCTCCCGCCGTGGCGGACGTTCGAGAAGATCGGAACCTCGAGGACGCGGTAGCCCTCGTCGCGGCAGACGATATGAAACTCGAGGTCCACGAGATCGTCCTCGCGGGTGAGCGTAAGCAGCTTCCCCAGCGACCGGGGAAAGACCTTGGGCGTGCCGTTGATGTCCCAGTACGACAGGTCGAAGAGCGCGCGGCACTCGAGGTTGAAGAGGAGCGAGCCGAAACGCCGATAGAGGGAGTCGCGGATCTTGCGGTTCGCCTTCACGACGACGTCGGGGTGCATCAGACCGTAGAGGAGGAGCAGAGTGAGGTCCTCGGCCCGCGTGCGCGCGAGGTTCGTGTAGCAGAGGAGATCCCCGCGCGCGGACGCGAGCCCTATGAGGACGGCCCGTCCCCAGCCGCCTTCGGCGCTTTCCAGAACCCGGACGGCGGGGTTGGTTCTCGCGAGCTCGCGGCAGACGGGGAGCGAGGAGTCGGTCGAGCCGTTCACCACGAGGACGACCTCGTGCGGAACCGGAAGGCGCGCGAGGCTCTCCTCGTACTCTCGAACGACCTCCGCCACGTGGTCACCCTGGTTGTGCACGGGAAGGACGATGGATACGAGGGACAGGGTCATCAATCGGAGCGCTTCCGCGCCTCGACCGCGGCCTGCGCCACC
>DAISKN010000308.1:0-7961 GCA_036820975.1 Acidobacteriota bacterium
AGGGTTTCGACCGGATCCTCGTTCCCGTCGACTTCAACGATTACTCGGAGAGCGCCGTCGAGACCGCGCGGGCGTTGCGGGCGCCGTCGGGTCGGCTGATTCTGGAGCATGTGGTGTCGAGCCCGGAGCACCCGTCGCTCTACGGCGGCGGTGTCGCGAAGGTGTTCCAGCTCCATCCGGAGCTTCCCGGGCTCATCGGAAACAGGCTCTCGGAGCTCTACGAAGGCCCGGGTGACGTCGTCGTGACCGAAGGAAGCATCGTCGAGGAGATTCTGGGGACCGCGGTGAGCAAGAAAGCCCAGCTGATCGTCATGGGGACCCGGGGCCTGAACCGGCCGGACCATCTCCTTCTCGGAAGCGTGACCGAGAGAGTGATCGGGCGCGCCAAAGTCCCGGTGCTCGCGGTCAAATAGAGTGCGGGGGGGTTCCCACGGAGTTCCGGACGCATGAAGATTCTCCTCTCCGTGGACGACGATCCAGCCCTGGCGCACGTTCTGGGCTCGCTCGACTGGACGGTCGAGCTCTCGAAGTGGAGCGAGGTCCTCGTCGTTCACGTCGTTCCCCAGAACCCCTTGTTCCTCGTCGGCGCCGAAGCTCCCCGTGCGCGCCGCGGAGAGAATCTAATGGAGTGCGTGGGAGAGCGGCTTTCGCATCTGCCCATCCGCGTCACCCGGGTCCTGGCCAAGGGGGATCCGGCGCAGGAAATCGTGCGGATGGCCGATAACACCTGCGCCGAGCTGATCGTTCTGGGAGCCTTTGGGGAGAGGCACGATTTCCTCATGGGATCGGTCTCGCAGCGGGTGGTGTCCCTCGCTCCGACCGACGTTCTGGTGGTGCGGGGCGGCGTCGGCCGTCCGCGGCAGAGCGGGGCTTCGTTTCGGGCCCTCCTAGCCGTCGATGGCTCTCTGGGAAGCGAGGCCGGCATCGACGCCTTTTCCCGGAAGCTTCGCGCCCGGTCCGCCTCGATTCGCGTCCTTCACGTGCTGGAAGCGGCTCCGACGCTCTGGGATGCCGGACGCGATCCCGGCTCGTTCGTCGACCATCTGGGCGCAAAGGCCGCCGAAGTCCTCGGCTGGGCCCGGGAGGCGCTCGAAAGGCGGGGTCTTCACGCGGAGGAGGAGTGGCGTCGCGGCGATCCCGCGAGCCAGATTCTCGAATCGGCGCGGGAGAGCGAATCCGACGTCATCGTCGTCGGCTCGCGCGGACATTCCGCGATCCGGGAAATGGTCCTGGGTGGGATCACCCATCGACTCTTGCGGCACGCGCCTTGCAATGTGCTCTGCGCCCGAGGCTGGGCTCCCCAGTCGAGTGCGCTCTCCCGACGATGGTTGTCGGACGCCTGGGAGCCCGGAGCGGGAATGGCATGATCGGGCGAATGGAGCCCTAGAGAAAGACGAAGAGGTTACCTCATGATTCGATTGGAACGCATTCTCTGTCCGACGGATTTCTCCAAGTACGCGTTCCGGGCCGCCGACTACGCGGTGGCGATGGCCCGTCATTACGACGCCGAAGTGCACTACCTTCACGTAATCCCCTCCACGCTCATCCATCCGGAGCAGTATCCGTACGTCGCGGAGGCTATCCCGGTCGCGCCGGAGCTACGGAAGCGGGCTCTCGAGCGCCTGGACGCCTTCGTCGCTCTTTCCCGCTCGGAAGGCGTGCGCACGCGGTTCAGCGTCGAAGAGGGCGCCCCTGCCAGCGCGATCCTGCAGGCGGCCGAGGCCGATCGAGCCAGTCTCCTGTGTCTCGGGACTCACGGCCGGGAAGGCGTGGAGCGGCTGGTCCTGGGCTCCGTCGCCGAGAAGGTCCTGCGCAAGGCCAAGTGCCCGGTGCTGACGGTCTCGGAGCCGGGCGATGAGCGCGCGCCGAAGGATGCAGCCTTCAAGAACATCCTTTGCGCCGTCGATTTCGCCACTCTCTCCCTCAAGGCCGTCGAGTACTGCCTGTCTCTCGCCCAGGAGTCGGGCGGGCGCCTCACGCTGGTGAACACGGTGGAGTGGTTCCCGGACGAGCCGACCTGGATTGGAAGCCCGAATGTCTCGGACTACAAGACGCAGATGGAAGAGCAGGTGAGAGCCCGCCTCGAGGAGATCGTGCCCGCCGAGGCCCGCGCGTGGTGCGATGTCGAGGTCGTGGTCCGATCGGGAAAGGCCTATCGCGAGATACTCGCGCTCGCCAAGGAACGGAAAGTGGATCTCATTGCCATGGGCGTGCGCGGACGAAATCCGCTGGACATCATGCTCTTCGGCTCGACGACGCAGCACGTCGTGCGGCACGCGGATTGCCCGGTGCTCACGATCTCGGAAGGGAACTAGAGTGTCCGACAGGATCCTGTGCCCCGTCGACTTCTCCGAGAGCTCGGATCGGGCCCTCGACTACGCTCTTGCCCTGGCGAAACGCCACGGAGCCCGGGTGTCGGTGATGCACGTGCTTCCGAAGGTCCTCGCCGATCCCGAGATCTATCCGTACCTGACCGAGCCGGTGCTCACGAGCGATGAGTCGCGCGATCGGGCTTATAACCGGCTCGGAGACTTCGTTCATCGCGCCCTCGCGGACGGCATCGCCGCCGAGGTGATCCTCGAGGACGGAGACGTCGTCGACGAGGTGCTCGAGAAGGCAAAAAGGCTCGAGGCCGATCTCATCGTCATGGGTACTCACGGCCGTCGCGGGTTCCGGCGGCTCCTCCTCGGCTCGGTAACCGAGCGGGTGCTGCGGCAGTCGGAAGCGGCGGTCCTCTCGATCTCCCCCTCGGCTCCGAAGCCCGACGCGGAGAGCGGTCCGTTTCACCGGATCCTCTGCCCGGTGGACTTCTCGCCTCCCTCCCTCGCGGGCCTTTCGCTCGCCCTGACTCTGCGCGAGGACGACGCCGAGGTCGTAGTCCTCCATGTCGTGGAGTTCCACCTCCCTCCCGCTTTCGGCGAAGCGATCGCTTTCGACGTCGCCGGCCTGCGGGAGCGGCACGTGCTCGAGGGACGGTCGAAGCTCGAGGAATGGGTGCCCGAGGAGTCCCGCGCGCACGTCCGACTGGAGACGGTGGTCCTGGAATCCGGGTCTCCCTATCAGGAAATCCTGAAGGCGGCCGAGCGCGAAAAGAGCGACCTGGTGGTGATGGGCGTCGCCGGTCGGAGCTCCGCGGACCTGGCGTTCTTCGGCTCGACCACGAACCACGTAGTCCGCTCGGCGGGATGCCCGGTTCTGACCGTGCGCTCGCTGGCCTCGAAATGAAAGGTGAAAGCTTGTTCCGAACCATCGTAGTCCCCGTGGACCTGACGGAGCGAAATCGTCCCGCCGTGGAAATGGCGGCGAAGCTTTCGACACCATCCGAAGGAACGATTCATCTCCTCCACGTGATCGAGACCATTCCCGGATTCTCGGTGGAGGAGGAGCCGGAGTTCTACGGACGGCTGGAGAAGCGGGCCTCGCAGCATCTGGAGGCGCTCTCGGCGCCGCTGCGCGCGCGAGGATTCCGTGTCGAGGCCGACGTGATCCATGGTCCGCGCGCGAGAACCATCCTCGCGGAGACGGTGAGAATGGGCGCGGACCTTCTGGTGATCCAGTCTCATCGAATCGACGGGCAGCAGCGGGGCGAGGGCCTCGGGACCTTGAGCCACCAGGTGGGGCTCTTCGCGCCCTGCCCGGTGCTCCTCGTCAGGTAGCGAAGGGAGTAATCGATGACCGAGCTGAGTCAGTTTCTTCTGCACACCACGAAGGGAAGGGTTCTCCTGGTGGCGCTGTTCCTGGTACTCTCTCTGCTCATCGCCTCAGCCGCGGGATGGCTGCCGGCGGTTTACTGAACAAAACTTTCGGAGGATTCTCGAATGCGTCTTCGCCCGTGGGTGCTGTTTCTGTTCGTCGTCGGGGCTCGGCCCCTCTGGGCTCAGGGGGATCGCTGCGCTGACTGCCACATCGCCAATCCTCAGGCCGACCCGATCCCCGAGCACACTTACGACTGGGAATCGTCGGCTCACGGGCGGAACCTCGTCGGCTGCGAAAAGTGCCACGACGGGGACGCGACGACGTTTGAATCGTTTCTCGCGCATCGCGGTATCCTGACGAGCCGCAATCCCGCGAGCCCGACTCATCGAACCAACCTCCCCCAGACCTGCGGCAAGTGCCATATCGGGCCCTTCGTCGAGTTCCAGAAGAGCCGCCATTACCAGATCCTCCGCGAGGGTCGGGGAGAGGGGCCGACCTGCTCCACCTGCCACGGCGCGGTCGCCGCCCGTCTTCTGTCGCCTCGCTCCCTCGAGAAGCGGTGTGACACCTGTCATGGTCCCGAGGAGGTGCATCCGAACTCGGACTACGCGCCCGATGGTCGCATCCTTCTGCAGGAGGTCAACGCCATCCGCGAGCTCCTGGCGTCGGCTCCGAAGCTCATCGAGCGGGTGACGGACCCGGCTCGGAAGAAAGCCATGGAAGACGCCTATGAGCAGGCCCAGGTGCCGCTTCGGGAAGCCGTGAACTCCGCCCACGCGTTCGTGTTCGAGCAGATGCGGGAGCGTCTGGCGGCGGCGAAGGCGCGAAGCGAAGCGCTCTTGACGGAGCTCGCGAACCCTTAGCCGGGGCCGGGTGGTATCGCCCGCGGTCCAGTAAATATTCCCCACCGGGAAGTGGGGTGGGCGCGGTTTCGCCCACGGAAGGGTTATTTCACCTGAAGTCCACGAACATGAGTTCGGTGAAGAATCACCCTCCAGCGAACGAGCTCGATTCGGCGACGAGTCTCCCCGCTGACCGAGCCGGAGGGAACTGATGGCGGCAGGGGGAGGCGGGACGCCGTACGGCCACCTGCTGTGTCCCGTCGATTTCTCCCAGGTCTCCCGCGCGGCCCTCGAGTGGTCGCTCGGGTTCGCGCGGGAGGTCGGCGCACGCGTCACCATCCTCCATGTCGTCGACACCCGCGGGCTCTCGATTGGAAACCTCTTCGCCGTTCCCGGCTCGCTCGAGGAGATGCGCCAGAGGGCCGAGGAGATGGTGGTCGGCTGGAGGCGCGAAACAGACTTCGGCGGCGCCCGGGTGGAGGTGGCCGAAGGAGTTCCCGTCGATGGGATCCTGGCCGCCGCGCACCGGAGCGACGTCGACCTCGTGGTCATGGGAACCTACGGGCTCGGGGGCCTCCAGAAGCTCCTCCTTGGCTCCGTCGCCGAAAAAGTGCTCCACCGTCTGAAGGTCCCGCTGCTCGCGCTCTCGCCGAAGTCCATCGATCGGAAAGCGGATGCCTCGTCGAGACCGAAGACGATTTTGATGGCGCTCGACCTCCGCGAGGATTCGACGGCGGTCATTCGACACGCGGTCTGGCTCGCCGAGCACTACCGGGCGAAGCTCGTCGCCGCTCACGCCGTTCCAATTCCGGCGATGGTGGTCGACGACCGGAGCCTCCAGATGGTCCCGGTGGAGGAACTGGTCTCGCTGGAGGCGTCCCTCGTCGAGGAGCGGCGTCGGGAGCTGAGAGCGATCCTTCCCGCGATGGAAACCGATGTCGAGATCGTGGTGACCCTGGGCGGGCCATTCGAGGTCCTTCGCACTCTGGCTCGAGAGCGCTCGGCCGACCTGGTGGTCATGGGATCTGGCGGGCACGGCGCCGCCGGTCTCGTCTGGCTGGGCTCGACGAGCCACAAGATGGTGCGCTCGGCCGAGTGCCCCGTCCTTATCGCCCGCTGAGACGTTGCCTCGGGAGACGCACCGGGAATGACTCGGAACGTGGACCCCCGGCTCCAGCGAGTCATCGTCATCACCGGCCTCGGGAATCTCCTGGTTCTCGTGGCCAAGACGGTCGTGGGCATCTCGACCGGGTCTCTGGCTTTGCTCGGCGACGCCATCCATTCTCTCGCGGATCTCGCGAACAACGTCGTGGCCCTGGTGGTGGTACGTCTGGCGCACGCCCCCCCGGACCGGGAGCATCCCTACGGTCACCAGAAGTTCGAGACGCTCGCGGTGTTCGGACTCGCGGTCCTGCTCGCGGTGCTCGCCATCGAGATCATGGTACGCTCCCTGGACCGATCCTCACGGGAGATCATCGAGCACGATTGGGGGCTCGCGGTGATGCTGGGGGTGCTGGTGGTCAACGTGGCGGTGACCGCGTGGGAGCGGAGATGGGCGAGACGCCTGCGTTCCGAGATTCTCCGGGCGGACGCCCAGCACACGCTGTCCGACATTCTGGTGACGATCACCGTCATCGCCGGCTGGCAGTTCGCCGCCCGCGGTTACCCATGGCTCGACACGGTCTTCGCTTTCGCCGTGGCCCTGGTGGTGATGGTTCTGGCTTACGGTCTCTTCCGGCGTGCGATCCCGGTGCTGGTCGACGGCATCTCCCACGACCCGGAGAACATCGTCGTGGTTCTGCGATCGGTCGAGGGGATACTCGCGGTGCGGCGCGTTCGTTCTCGATGGGTGGGCATGAAATCGTCCATGGACGTCGTGGTCACAGTGGCCCCGGAGCTTCCCACCAGTGAAGCTCACGCCGTCGCGGACGCCGTAGAGAAGACTCTCCTCGAGAGTTTCGACATCGAAGACGTCACCGTCCACATCGAGCCTGACGAGCCTTAAGGAGGAGGGGAAGAACGCAAAGGCGCAAAGGGGCAATGGCGCAGAGGAAAACCCAAGACAAAGGAAAACCCAAGACAAGGGGGATGGGGAGATTGGGGAGAACTGGAGATAGGGTCGCCAATCGCGAGTTTCGGATTTATCCCCTTATCCCCCCGGTCTCCACATCCCCCTTCTATTTTCTTCTTTGCACCTCTTTGAGTCTTTGCGTTCGATTTTCTCGCGGGGGTCAGCCGTCGAGGCGGTGCATCGTCTTTCCGCCGACCACGGTCCGGACCACGGGGATCTCCTTGATCCGATCCGGTTCGTCCTCGTGAGGATCGCGACCTAGGATGGCGAAGTCGGCGAGCTTTCCCGCCTCGATCGAGCCCTTGATCTTCTCCTCGAAGGAGGCGTAGGCGGAGTTGATGGTCGTAATTTTCAAAGCCTCGGAGACGGTGATGCGCTGGCTCGGACCCCAGACCCGTCCTTCGAAGTCCTTGCGCGTGACCATGCTCTGTATGGCCATCATCGGCTCGTAGGGTCCGGGCGTGTAGTCGGACGCGGCGACCACCGGGATTCCGTAGTCGAGGAAGGAGCGGTGCGCGAACATCCACTCCATTTTCTCCTCGCCGTAAGCCTCCCATTTCTCGCCGTGGTAGTGGGCATATGTGTAGAAGGGGGCGGGTATGGCGCCGATCGCCTTGATGCGCCGGAGGAGCTCGGGGTTCACGAGCGAGCAGTGCTCGATTCGCGGCCTGGGATCGGGCCGGGGAGCGATCTTCTGGTGGCGCTCGTAGGCGTCGAGCACCATGGCGATGGTCACGTCGCCGTTGGCGTGAATCCCGACCTGGAAGCCGTGGCGATAGGCGTCCTCGACCGCCGCGTCGATCTGTTCCGCCGTCATGGTGAGGATTCCGAAATCGTCCGGCCTTCCTTCGAACGGCGTCGACATCCGCATGGTCCGCTCGGAGGCTGAGCCGTCGGCGACGAACTTCACCGCGCCGATCTGGAGCCACTCGTCGCCGAACCCGGTGCGGATGCCGGCCATCTTCAGGCCGCGGAACAGATCGGTGTCGCCCGACGGGAAGAGGTACATGCGGAACCGCATCTCGCCCGCGCGATAGGCGTCCTGGTAGGCGATGAGATCGTCGGTGTCGCAGCCGGTCTCGTGGACGGAGGTGAGTCCGCTCGAGGTCATGAGCCTGGAGATGAGGGCGACGCCCTCCTGGCGCTGGGCCCTTGTGCTTCCCCGGGGAATGATCTTCTGGAAGACGTCGTTCGCGTGCTCGGCGGCGAGACCGGTGAGCTCGCCGAACTCGAGCCGGGTGAGCTGGTCCCAGCGGCGCCCGCCGACTACGGCGTGTTCAAGTTTGCTTCGGTGCCCACCGAGGACGAGCTGACCCACCACGCGCTGGCCGGGTTCGAGATCGTCGCGGTCT
>DAISKN010000309.1:0-7959 GCA_036820975.1 Acidobacteriota bacterium
GGCAGAAAGCGCTCGATGGTATCGCGAGGCCGCGGAAGAGGGCGTACCCACCGCCCAGGTGCGGCTCGGCGGCCAGTACCTCGCGGGAAACGGAGTCCCCCAGGACAAAGCTGAGGCTTACGCCTGGCTCACGCTCGCGAGCGAATCGGATGAGGAGCAGCCCGCGGCGCTCGGGAAGGGTCTCCTGGAGTGGCTCGTCAAGGACATGACGGCCGAAGAGCTCGCTCGCGGCAAGAAGCTCGTCGAGGAGCGCCGGTAGACTCGCGTCCCCGCGCGCTTGTCTGATACGGTTCCGCCATGGAACGGAGCCGGCGCGCCTTCCTCGCCACGGCCGGCGGTGGGCTTACCGCGCTTTCGAGGCAAGCCTTCGCCCGGCTGCGAGCGCTCCCTTCCTCGAGCCCCGCGGCCGCCGCCGGGGACGAGGACTTCTGGTTCCGCGTCCGCGAGTCCTTCACCATCGACCGGAACTCGGTGAACCTCAACAGCGGAAGCGTGAGCCCCGCCCCCCGTTCGGTGCAGACGGCCATGCACCAGTACTGGGACATCACCAACATGAGCCCGTCGTACTACGTCGACGAGATTCTCGGTCCGAGAGTCGAGGTGGTGAGACGGCGGCTGGCGGACGCCTTCGGCTGCGACCCCGAGGAGATGGCCATCACCCGGAACACCTCGGAGTCGATGCAGATCGTGCAGATGGGGCTCGATTTGAAGCCGGGAGACGAAGTCCTCACCACGACTCAGGACTATCCGCGAATGATCACCGCCTGGCGCCAGCGCGAAGCTCGCGACGGCGTCGTCCTCCGGACGGTCCCGTTTCCGACGCCGCCGCGGGAGCCGCGGGACTTGATAAGGAGGATCGAGGAGGCGATCACGCCGAGAACGCGAGTTCTTCTGATCTGTCATATGACCTACACCACCGGGCAGATCTTTCCGGTGAAGGAGATCTGCGCCCTCGCCCGCGAGCGGGGTATCGAGACGCTGGTGGACGGGGCGCACGGCTTCGCGCACTTTCCCTTCACCCGTGACGATCTCGACTGCGACTACTACGCCACGAGCCTCCACAAGTGGCTCTACGCGCCGGTGGGAACGGGGTTCCTCTACGTGCGGCGGGAGAGAATCCGCGATCTGTGGCCGCTCATGGCGGCGCCGCTCTCGATGCGCGAGGACATCCGCAAGTTCGAGGAGATCGGAACCCACCCGATCGCGATCAAGGGTGCCATCACCGAGGCCCTCACCTTTCATGACGGTATCGGGGCCGAAAGGAAGGCGGAGCGACTGCGTTTTCTGCGGAGACGATGGTCCGACCGGGCGCGGGAGCTTCCCGGCGTGCGAGTGCTCAACTCCGACGACCCGCTGCAGAGCTGCGGCATCGGCGCCGTGACCATCGAGGGCGTCGACGCGAACGCTCTCACGGATCACCTCGAGTGGAAGTACCGCATTCACGTCCGCCCGCGCATCGTCGAGGGCGAGCTCGATTGCATCCGGGTGACGCCGAACGTCTTCACCACCCTCGAGGAAGTGGACCTTTTCGCCGATGCGATCGAGGAGATTTCGAGAAGGGGACTGGCATGAACTGCGCACGATGGTTCGGGCTCGCGGCTTTTCTGTGCGCATCCGACCTGCTCGCTCAGGCCACGATCGGAAGCCGACCCGAAGTCACGGGACGGAAAGGCATGGTCACGTCGAATCACCCTCTCGCCTCGGCCGCCGGATTCCGCATCCTGCTCCAGGGAGGAAACGCCTTCGACGCGGCGGTAGCGACCGCGGCGGCGACGAGCGTCGTCGACCCTTCCAACTCGAGCCTCGGAGGCAACGGCTTCGCGACCGTCTACGTCGCGGGAACGCGCGAGGTGCGCGCTCTCAACTTCTTCGGAACCGCGCCCGCGGCCTCCCGACCCGAGCTCTTCACCAAGGAGGCGCTCAACGAAGGAGCGCTCTCGTCCCCCGTCCCCTCGAACCTGGAAGGCTACCGGGTCCTGCTCGAGGCCCACGGCACCATGGACCTCGCGCGGGTCCTCGGGCCCGCGATCGAGCTCGCCGAGGACGGGTTCCTCGTGACCCAGGTCTTCCACGATCAGATCGCGCGAAACCGCGAGGTCTTCGCCCGCTATCCCACGACGGCGTCGGTGTTCCTTCCAGGAGGAGCGCTCCCGGAGGTCGGGACGATCTTCCGCCAGCCGGACTACGCGAAGACGCTGCGTCAGGTGGCGGAGAGAGGGGCGAGAGATTTCTACGAGGGTGAGATTGCCCGCCGCATCGCCTCGTTCTTCGCGAAAGAGGGCGGGATCCTCGACGAGCGGGACCTCTCGGGCTACCGGGCGAAGTGGGTCGAGCCCATCTCCATCTCCTACCACGGGTATACCATCCATACCCAGCCGCCCAACAGCAGCGCCGTCGCCCTTCTCGAGGAGCTCAACATCATGGAGGGGTTCGACGCGAAAGCGCTCGGACACAACAGCGCCGCCTACCTCCATCGATTCATGGAGGCGGTTCGCCTCTCGCTCGCGGACCGGAACCACTACGTGGCCGATGCCGACGCCGTTGCGGTTCCGTTGAAGGCGCTTCTGTCCAAGGAGTACGCGGCGCGACAGCGCGGGCGCATCGACCCGGACAGAGCGTCCGTCGCCATGAGCCCGGGGGAGCTCGCGAGCGAGCCCGACGGCGACACCACCCATCTCACCGTAATCGACGCCGATGGCAACGTCGTCGCGCTCACCCAGACGCTCGGGGCGGGATTCGGATCCAAGCTCGTCGTGGGCGACACCGGTCTCTTCTTCAGCAACCAGATGCGCCACATGCACCTCGAGCCCGGAAGTCCCTCTCAGGTGCGGGGCGGAATGCGGCCCCGCTCGAACCAGTCTCCGACGATCGTGCTCCGGGACGGAGAGCCGGTGATGGCGGTTGGCTCTCCCGGAAACGACGGCATCTGGCAGCGCCTCGCGCAGGTCATCGCGAACGTCCTCGACTTCGGGATGACCATCGAGAACGCCGTCGCCGCTCCCCGCTTCAGCTACGGCGGGCCGCAGGAGACGGGGACCTCGATCGAGCCCGTCTGGCGGGTCGAGGACCGAATTCCGCCCGAGGTCGTCGAGACGCTCAGGAAGATGGGACACCGCATCGAGCTCGTGCCCGAGGAGGGAGGCATGGTCAACGGGATTACCCGGGATCCTGCGACCGGCGCCCTCCGGGGAGGGGCGGACCCTCGAGGGCGCAGCTACGCGATCGGCTACTGATACCCCCCGACAATAAAGTACGTGCGGACGGGCTTTTTTCGGCCTATTCTGAGGTGATCCCCGTTTCCGGGGGTCGACTTCATTTTCCAGGTGGTGTGGATGAACCGTCGTCGTTTCTTCTGGATGGCCGCCCTGGCCCTCGGGGGCCTTCTGGCGTTTCGGCTCTACCAGGAGCTCGGGGGGGAGGCCGCCGCCGGCCCCGGCGGGGCCTTCGGCGGTCCGGAGAAGCGTGGTCAGCTCGTCGAGGCGGCCGCTCCGGAGCGGACCACGATCACCGATAGACTCTCGCTCATAGGCTCCCTTCAGGCAAAGCAGCGGGTGGAGGTGACTCCCAAAGTGAGCGGCCGCCTCCTGGAAGTCCGGGTAGACCGCGGCTCCCGAGTGAAGGCCGGTCAGATCGTCGCCCGCCTGGAGGACGACGAGCTCCGCCAACAGGTCCGGCGGGCGGAAGCGGCGCATCTGGTGACCCGAGCCTCGCTGGAGCAGCGCGAGGCGGAGCTCGCGAACCGGGAGATGGAGCTCGAGCGCTATCGCAATCTCAGCGCCGACGGAGTCGTCTCCGCGCAGCAGCTCGAGACCGCGAGCACCAATGTCCATGTCACCCGCGCTCAGATGAGTCTCGCCGAGGCCCAGATCGCGCAGGCGGAAGCCGAGCTCGAGGAGCTCCGGATCCGGTTCGGGCAGATGGAGATCGCCTCTCCCATGAACGGAATCGTAGCGACGCGGTACGCCGATGCCGGAGCGATGCTGTCCTCGTCGACGCCGATCTTCCTCATTCTCGATCTCTCGACGATGCTCACCGTCATCAACGTCCCCGAGCGGGACATCAGCAAGATCGTCGTCGGCAGCGCGGCGAAGGTCACGGTGGACGCGCTCGCCGGCGAAGAGTTCGCCGGCCGCGTCGTACGCATATCGCCCATCCTGGACCCGCAGACCCGGACGGCACCCGTCGAGATCGAGCTCGAGAACATCGGCGAGCACCTCAAAGCCGAGATGTTCGCCCGGGTCGATCTCGACCTCGAGATCGAGCGCGAGGCGCTCCTCGTGCCGCGAGACGCCCTGGTCTATCGGAACGACCGCCAGGGCGTTTTCGTGGTGGACGCCGAGACGGCGCGGTTCCAGCCGGTCACGACCGGCCTCACCGAAGGCGATCTTGTGGAAGTCGTCGAAGGGGTTGGTGATGCGGACGTCGTCGTGAGTCGCGGCGCCAACCTTCTCCAGAACGGCGACCCGATTCAAATCATGAGTCCCGAAGGAGACTAGAGCGATGAGCCTTCCGCGCTTTTCCATCCGGCGGCCCATCACCGTCTACATGATCACTTCGGTGGCGATCCTGCTGGGAGCGATCTCGTTCTGGAAGCTTCCCGTAGACCTGATGCCGGACATCGAGTTTCCGACGATCACCGTGTCCACCAGTTATCCCGGGGTCGCGCCCGAAGAGATGGAGACGCTCATCACCCGCCCCATCGAACGCGCGGTGAGCTCGGCTCCAGGAGTGGAGGAGATCGAGTCCACGTCGTCGGAAGGCCAGAGCCGCGTGCAGGTCCGCTTCGAGTGGGGGACGAACCTCGATGAAGCCGCGAACGAGATCCGGACGCGCGTCGACCGGCTGAGACCCATTCTCCCCGAGGACTCCGAGCCCCCGAGCCTCTTCAAGTTCGACGTTTCCCAATTTCCGATTCTGTTCATGGCGGTCTCGAGCGACCGCGATCCGAAGGACCTGCGCCAGCTCATCGAGGACCAGATTCTTTACCGGCTGGAGCGGGTACCGGGGGTCGCCGCTGCGGAAATCCGGGGCGGCCTGAGACGAGAGATCCACGTGGATCTCTCGCTCGAGAAGCTGCAGGGGTACAACCTCTCCATCCGGAACGTGGTCGAGGTTCTCCGCCGCGAGAATCTGAACGAGCCCGTGGGGCCGGTCGTCGAAGGCAACTACGAGCTCCTTCTCAGGACCCAGGGGGAGTTCAAGGACGTTTCTCAGATCGAGAACGTGGTTCTCTCGACGCGGGAGGGCGTGCCGGTCTATCTGAAAGACGTGGCCCGGGTGGAAGACTCCCACGAAGAGGTCCGGGACATGGTGCGCGTCGACGGAAAGCCGGGGATGAGGCTTTCGATTCGGAAGCAATCCGGATCCAATACCGTCACCGTTTCGAACGCGGTGAAAGCGGAGCTCGAGCGCATCAACCGCGACTACCCGGATCTGGCCATCATCCCCATCATGGATCAGTCCGAGTTCATACAACGGTCCATCGCGAACGTCCGCAGCTCGGCCATCCTCGGCTCCATTCTCGCCGTCTTCGTGCTCCTGCTGTTTCTGCGCAACCTGCGAAGCACCATCGTGATCGCCCTTTCCATCCCCGTGGCAGTCGTCGCCACGTTCGGGTTGATGTACTACAACGACTTCACCCTCAACACCATGTCGTTCGGAGGACTGGCGCTCGGGGTGGGCATGCTGGTGGACAACGCCATCGTGGTGCTGGAGAACATCTTTCGGCACCGTGAGATGGGCCGGTCGCGGATCGAGGCCGCCGTCGAAGGAACGAGCGAGGTGTCTTCGGCGATCGTTTCCTCGACCCTCACCACCATCGCGGTCTTCGTCCCCATGGTGTTCCTCGCGGGCATGTCCGGGATCATGTTCCAGCAGCTCGCCTACGTGATTGCGTTCTCGCTCTTCTCCTCGCTTCTGGTCGCTCTGACGATCGTCCCGGTTCTCTGCTCGAAGTACCTCGAGATCGGCGAGCCCGACCGCACGCGGCATCCGGTGCTCCAGAAGATCGTTCATCGCAGCGGAGAGTTACTGGACTGGGTCGACGTCGAGTACCAGAAGGCCATCCATTGGGCGCTCGACAACCGCCGCAGGGTCGCCTACGGGACGGGTGCGCTTCTTCTGGGAAGCGCGCTTCTGTTCCCCTTGGTCGGATTCGAGCTGATGCCCGAGACCGACGAGGGCGAGGTTCGGGTACGAATCGAGCTTCCTCCCGGCACCCGAATCGAGACCACCTCGGCGCTCGCTGAAGAGCTCGAAGCGATGGTCCTGAAAGACGTGCCGGAAACCGAGCACGTGCTCACCGAGGTGGGCGGAGGTGGTTGGGGCGGGTCGCAGACGCACCGCGCCGACATCCGGCTCCAGCTCGTCGCGCGGTCGGAGAGGGGCCGGTCGACTCAGGAGATCGCGGACGCGCTGAGGCCGAAGCTCATGGATCGGCCGGGAATGCAGGCCTTCGCCCGCGCCGGGGGTGGCATGTGGCTCATGCGTATGGGCCGCGGGGGCGAAGACCGGGTGTCCGTCGAAATCCGCGGCCACGACACCCATATTGCGGACGCGCTCGCGCTGCAGATCAAGGACGTCATCGAGGCTATCCCGGGCGTCACCGACGCCCAGGTCAATGACCGGGAAGGGATGCCCGAGATGCTCGTCCGCGTCGACCGGGAAAAGGCGGCGACAATGGGCCTGAACGTCTCCGACCTCGCCGACGCGCTCCGGACCACGGTCGGCGGCCGCATCGCCTCCATGTTCCGGCAGGGAGGAAACGAGTACAACATCCTGGTGCGGCTCCAGGAGGAGGACCGGCGGCAGCTCGCTTCGGTCGAGCAGATCCCCCTCCAGACCGCCGTGGGGACCTTGGGCCAGACCGTTCCCGTCTCGAGCCTGGTCCGCATGGAGCGGCGCGAAGGGCCGGTTCAAATCGAGAGAAAGGACCAGGAGCGCGTCGTCGAGGTTCGCGCCAACATCGCCGATCGTGACCTCGGAAGCATCATGGCCGACATCGACGCCGGTCTCCGGAATCGCACGCTTCCGCCGGACTTTTCGATCCTTTACGGGGGGGAGTACGAAGAACAGCAAGAGGCGTTTCGCGGCCTGCTCTTCTGCCTCGTCCTCGCGGTGATTCTCGTCTACATGGTGATGGCGGCCCAGTTCGAATCGCTCCGGGATCCGCTGGTGATTCTGTTCTCGATTCCGGTCGCCGGAATCGGCGTGGTGTTGATGCTCTTCCTCACCGGCACCACCTTCAACATCCAGGCCTTCATCGGCGTCATCATGCTCGCGGGAATCGTCGTCAACAACGCCATCGTGCTCGTCGACTACACCAACACGCTCCGCCGCCGCGACGGTCTTCCCCTGCGGCAGGCCGTCGAGCTCGCCGGCCGAACGCGCCTTCGTCCCATCCTTATGACGACGCTCACCACCGTCCTGGCGATGATCCCCATGGCCCTCGGCCTTGGAGAGGGCGGCGAAGTCCAGGCCCCGATGGCGCGGGTCGTCATCGGCGGCCTCACGGTGTCGACGCTGATCACACTGATTCTCATCCCGACGCTATACACCTCCGTCGAAGAGCGCACCGCTCGTCAGGAAGAGACGTCGGAAGAGTCAGCCACCGGCCCCGAGCCCGCCGCGGTGTAGTGCGCGCCGGTCCGGGAGAACCCGATCCAGCAAATCGACTTGCGCCACGGGCGGAACCATTGGCGCGAGCTTCGTCCGTCCATTCATACGGAACTTCCTAAAACGCCTCCAGAAGCCGTTTGCCCCTATTGTTTCCAGCTGTCCAAATTCCTGCACGCTACAGCCCATCGTCAGACGTTTTCGGTTGACTCCGGTGTTGGGATAATCTCGCAGAGAGCATTCGCCTCATGAACGACCTGCGTGCCTCCTCACTGCTCCCGTTCATTCCCGGCGGTAAAGACTACTCGCTCAGCCGCCGTCTGTTCGCGGATCTTGGCTTCGAGG
>DAISKN010000310.1:0-7959 GCA_036820975.1 Acidobacteriota bacterium
AGGTCGTCGATGATCGCCATCTCGCCGAAGTAACCGCCGGGCTCGACCATTTCGATCAGGGCCGGTCCCTCCCCGAGCTCCTGATGGATGCTTACCTGGCCCGACCGCACGAGGTACATCTCGTCCCCGAAGTCGTCCTCGCGGAACACGATCTCGCCGGCGACGACCGCCTTCTCCTGGATGAAGTCCGAGAGCCGCTTCAGTCCTTCGCCGGGAACGTTCCGGAACAAGGGCGTGCTCTTGAGCGCGAGGATGACCTCCATCACGGAAAGCATCATGTCTCTTTGCGGAGCTCGCCGCCGCGCCCGGACGAAGCGTTCGGCGGGTGCCGCATTATACCTGCGCTGCGCTCGGGACCGCGTTTCTCGTGGGCTCGATCACAAAGAAACGGTAGTACCTTCCCACAGGGATGTGGGGCGACTCCCCCGCGAAACTCAAGCCAGACTCCCGCGGGCGTGCGTTTCCAGCGGTCCAGGTGACTGGAGACCGGGCACAACCCTTGCTACATCTCGAAGAGGCCGGACTGAAAAGAGGGGGGGGCAAGCTCGGTCATGGATGACCTTTCGAACCGCGCCGTCGAGCCGATTCCGGTCGAGGCGACGGGAATCGAAGAGACCGTCGTTCCCATTCCCGAGCTCTCGCAGCCGCCGGTGCCCGATTTGCCGGCCTCGATCGCGGGCGCGTTCCTCAGAAACGCTTTCGAGGCCGCGAAGCTCGTGGAGCCCGAGCGGCCGACGGAGCCGAAACTCCTCCCTGCGGTCGCTGCCGTCTCCGTCCCCTGCTATCGAGACCGCATGGACGAGATCCGGGCGATGCTGGTCACGAACAAATGCCTTGCGCTCCTGTTCATCGACGCCTCCCACCTGGCGCAGGTCGAGCACGATTACGGCGGCAGCATCTACGACCAGGTTCGCGACATCCTCCAGAACCTGATTCTGGAGATGCGAGGCGTCGAGACGAGACGCGACGATCTGGTGACCGTCGCCGAGAACCACGGCGACGTCTTCCTCATTTTTCTCACCAAGAAGCGCGAGGACCGGCCCTTCGGGCAGGGCGACCTCGAGACGATGGCGGATCGGATCCACACCTACATCACCCGCCGGCTGTCGCGGATGACGAGCTCCTATCTCAAGGGGCGGCCGAAGATCGGAATCGGCTACGGCCTGGTTCTGCACAATCCGCTTATCCGGGAAGACCGCCTGGTGCTGCAGCTCATCGAGGACGCGAAACGGATGGCGCAGCTCCAGGAGCAGAGACTCTGGATGAAGAGCAAGGAGCTTCTTCAGGAGATCATCCTCAAGGAGGACGTGCGGACGTTCTTCCAGCCCATCATCGATCTCAATACCCGCGCCACCCTCGGCTTCGAGGGTCTGACCCGCGGTCCCCAGGGCACCGAGTACGAGAGCCCTTACATGCTCTTCGACGTCGCCACCGAATCGGAACTCCTGTTCGAGCTCGACCGGCTGTGCCGCAGGAACGCCCTCACTTCCGCCGCGACGATGAAGCCCGCGCACAAGCTGTTCGTGAACCTTCTTCCCACGACCATCCGCGACACCGAGTTCCAGGGCGAGCGAATGCTTTCGTTCCTCCAGGAGAGAAACCTCTCGCCATCCCGCATCGTGCTCGAGATCACCGAGAGGCTCGCCATCGAGAACTACGACCTGTTTCTGGAGGCGATGAAGACCTTCACCGATCAGGGCTTCGCCGTCGCCATCGACGACATGGGCGCGGGCTACTCGGGCCTCGAGAAGATCGTGCACCTCAATCCCCGCTACCTGAAGTTCGATCTGATGATGGTGCGCGACATCGACACGAGCTTCGTCAAGCGGGAGATGCTGAAAGCCATCCACTCGCTCGCCTCGAACATGGGAGCGGACGTGATCGCGGAGGGCATCGAACGGGTGGAGGAGCTCGAGACCCTGCTGGAGCTCGGGATTCCCTACGGCCAGGGCTTCCTCTTCGCGCGGCCGCAGACCCACCTCATCGAGGTCCCGACGATGGCCCAGCGCGCCGTCGCGGGAGTCCCGGGCTTGATCCTGGATTGATCCTTCGCTCCCGGTCTGATCCGAGACGCCATCGGGCAGGAAGCTTCGATCTCCAGGGTGAACTGGGCGAGGACCCACCCCGCCTGGCGGTACGCGATTGCGGGCAGCCGCATGGACCCCTCCTTCACGTTCAAGGCGCGCAGCTGGGGCACCCGAGCGTCCGCCCGGACGTCGGATGACCGGTTCTAGGCGGGGCTCGCGCCGGGTCAAGTGTTTCGTCGCATCCGTGGACCGCGGCCGGCCCGCCGAGGCGAGGCGCCGCACGAACGCCGAGGCTCGAGTTCGATTCGACTGGGCTGAGTCCGCTCCCGAGTACGGCGCGGAATGGCGGACCCGAGAGTTTTCTCTGCCCGCCGGCTACGGCTGCGCGGCGACCTTTTGCCGGTTTTCGAGAAGCTCCCGGATCGAGTCGTACGAGACCGTGACGTTCACGTCGATCTGCTGGTCCGCGAGCTCGACCGAGACCGACTCCATCACCCTCCCGAGCAGGGCGCCCCGGGGGCTCGAGTCCTGCTGCAGGCGCCCGAGAGCGATGAGCCCGCGCAGGACGTCGGCGAGCTCCTGCGCCTTCTTGGAGTCGACGGCCTGGCCGCGAGCCCGCAGAAGAACGTCGGAGTCGAGACGGCCCGTCACCGCGAACGAGCGGAGGGAGTCGTTCCCGCTTCCCCGTCCGACGAGCCCATGGACGACGTCCGGCGGTGTTCCGGCGAACCAGAACGCTTCCCCTTGGAAGTCCCCGTACCCCCAGGCCTCGAGGCTCCCCGTGGCGGAAGGCTTCGCTCCCGATCCGCTGTCGAGCATCTCGCGAACGTAGGCGGCGTCGCCGATGAGCAAAGTCGAGTCGTCGGGCTGGGCCATGGCCGTCGTCTGCGAGCCGCTCCGGACGAGATAGAGGTCGGTGCCGGCGTGGGTCGAGGTCTCGACTTCGCCTTTGTGGGCCGAGAGCTTCTCGACCAGGCGGTCGCGGTCGAAGACGCCTTTGACCGCGATTCCCCAGCGCTCGGGCTTGCCGCTGCCCGGGCCGACGGCGAGCGTGAGGGAATCGACGTCGTTCAGAGCGTCGATGCCCGTCGACTCCTCGAGCTCGTCGAGGACGGCGAAGGGCGTTCGCTCGCGCACCGTCTCGGACCAGCTATCGGCCAGGGGACTCGACGCCACGGCTTTGAGATCGACGTATCCGATGAGGCTCGCTCCCTGGGGGACGAACGCGAGCGAGGCGCCCCCGGAGCCGGTCTGGGCGCTCACGCCTTGTCCGCCGAAGTAGGCGACGGCGCCGACGAGGACGCCGGCCAGAACGACGCCCGAGGCTACGATTCCCGAGGCGAAGGTCCATCGAGATGAGTTCATCGGTATCTCCTCAGGGAGGACAAACGTAAGTCGCCTCCCGCATGTTCCCAGTATCGGCCAAAGTCGAGCGCCAGGCTAACGCACTTCTTTCCGCGCGAAAGCGACGAGGGCGAGCGCGTGGGTCGCGCCCGCGATCGCGGCCAGAGCCAGGATGGAGGCGATGGCCGGCGACTTTTCGCCGAGGAGCCCGGCGAAGACCCCCGCGGACGAAGAGCCAGGCGACAGCGAGCTCATGTAGTGGGCGACGGTCGCGAGCCGGGCCCGTCCGGGAACGAACGTCGCCACCGCCTGCCATCCGAAAATGAAGAAGAGACCCGCGAGAAGCGGCCGCCTCAGCACGGTGCCGGCGAGGGCGAAGATCCCGTTGTACGCGATGAGCCCGAGGGCCGCGACCCCGAGGTTCCGCGCGAGGTTGGGGAACCGGGCCCCGATTTCGCTCCACCCCGACGGAGAGAGCACGACGTAGTAGACCAGAACCAGCGACGGAAGGACGAGCGCGAGCGACAAGGTGAAGCTCGCGAGCATCTTCCCGGTGAGAAACGTCGACCGGCTCAGGGGGCGGGTCAGGAAATAGGCCATGGTGCCCGCCTCGACGTCGTCGCGCACGACACCGCTCGCGTAGACCAGGCTCAGCATGGGGGCGACGAACGGGAAGAAGACGCCGGACACGAGAACCGCGAAGACACCGGCTCCGTCGACCTCCGTCCACCGGAACGCGAGCGCCACGCGGTAGGCGAGCGCGAGGACGAGCGGACCTCCCGCGAGGACCACCATTGCGAGCGTTCGCGGGGACCACAAGAGCTCGCCCAGACTGAAGCGCGCCACGAGCGTCGCTCCTTCCAGCTTCTTCATGGACCCACCAGGTAGTGGAAGACCGCTTGCAGGTTGTCGTCGGGCGATGTGATCTCGTCGACCGTCGCGTTCTCCTCGAGGACGAGCCGATGGAGGAGGCGGTAGAAGCGCTCCGGCTCCCGGGTCTCGAGCCGGACTTCGCCGGCCTCCTCCGAGAACGCGATGGAATGCAGTCCCGGCTCCTCGAGGATCCGCGCCGCGAGCTTCCTCGGCGTGGGCGTGGCGATGGTGATGTGGTGAGGATGCGCGTCCATGAGCCGTCGAATCTCGTGGATGTTGCCGCTCGCGAGAATGCGCCCCGCGGTCATCAGCACCACCTCGCGCGTCATGAGTTCCACCTCGTGAAGGATGTGGCTCGAGACCAGGACCGTCTTGCCCCGCGCGCCGAAGCCCCGAATCCAGTCGATGAACTCGCGCCGGCCGACGGGGTCGAGGCCGGTCAGAGGCTCGTCGAGGACGAGGAGATCGGGGTCGTGCGCGATCGCCTGGGCGAGCCGGAAGCGCTGGCGCATGCCGCGGCTGAAGGCGCGGAGCCTCGTGTTCTCGGACCCCTGGAGACCGACCTCCACGAGAGTCGCCTCGGCCCGGCGCCGGGCCTCTTCGCTTGGGAAGCCGTGGAGGCGAAGGAGGTAGACGAGAAAATCCCGGGCCTTGACCGGCGCCGACGGGCGAAGCTCTTCTTCCTCGGGGACGACCCCGAGCCGCTGGTGCACGCGCGGGTTCGCGAACGGCGGCTCGCCGAAGACGGAGACGGCGCCCGAGCTCGGACGGAGGAGCCCGGTCACGAGCTTGATGAGGGTCGATTTCCCCGCTCCGTTCGGGCCGAGAAGAGCGATGACCCCTGGCTCGAACGAGAGCTCGACTCCCGAGAGGCCGAGCACGTTTCCATACCAGCGCGATACGTTCTCGAGCCGGACGATCGGCGCCCCCGCGCTCATTGCGCCCCCTCGCTCGAGCGCGTTCTCCGATCGATGACGAACGCCGAAAGCGCGAGAACCAGGATCATGAAGACCAGGGACGGGACCGCGCCGGAGTCTCCGAAGAACCAGCTCCCGGCGTCGACCGCCGATCCGTTGAGGCTCGGAAACCGGCGGGCTCCGAACGCGCGGCTCGTCGCGGTACGCGCCACGATCTCGCTTCCGAAAACGAGCGCGGCGAAGCCCGCTCCGGCGACGCGCCCGCTGCGGCAGAGGCTCGATACCGCGAGGACCGAGAGCGTGAAATAGAGCGCGAGGAACAGGCTGTAGGCGGTGACGGCGAGCGGAAGCCACGGGGCTTTCGAGAGGAGCTCGAAGTCCGGGGCGAGGGACTGGTGGAGGAGAAGGAGCGCGAGCGCGGGCGCGAGCGTGACGGCGCAGACGGCGGCCGCGACCGGGATCGCCTTTCCCAGAAGGTAGTCGAAGCGCGAGATGGGCTTCGAAAGATAGATGGTAAAGGCCCCCGAGGCGAAATCGGAGGCGATCGCCGAGGCTCCGGTCGCGAGACTCACCAGCACGACGGGAAGAAATCGCACCTGCTGCCCGAGGAAGTCGCGCCAGGTGTCGGGGGTGATGGTGAAGAACTCGGGGGCTCCGGGGAACTGGCGGGCCACGTAGATCTGGGCCGCGCGCACCACCGCCGGGATCCAGCAGACGGCGAGGAGCAGGAGGAACGAGCGCCGTCGCAGGAGAAGGCTCGCGGCGGATCCGGCGAGAGCGAAGCTCCGGCGCAAGCGCGAGGTTCGAGGGCCTTCGTAACGGCGGTACGAGAGATCGTATAGAGGCATCTTTAGATCAAGGCTCGCCGGTCGGGCTTCCGCCGCCGCCCTCTCGGGCTCCGGCGGGGTCCCGCCGAAGCGCTTCGCGCGAAGGCGGACGCTCCGCTCGCATGGGCGAACCGGTTCCTTCGCCGATGGCGGTGAGGAACCGATCCTCGAGGCTCTTCTCGAATCGCCGCAGGTGCCGTATCTCCGCGGATGTTTTCTCCGCGGTCTCGAACAGTAGGCGGGTCGAAGGCTCCTGGAGCGCCACCCGAAGGAGGCCGTCGTGCTCTTCGGCGGTCTCTATCCCCCGGCTCGCGAGCTCACGGCGGAAGCCGCCGGGCTCGTCTTCGCGCACCCGGATCTCGTAGACCCACCCCGAGGATTGGGACAGTTCCGAGAGCCGGCCCCCGAGCACCAGTCGGCCGCGATGGAGAAGCACAACGCGCTCGCACACGTCCTCGACGTCGTGGAGCAGATGCGTCGAGAGCAGAACCGAGATCCCGCGGCGCCCGATCTCGCGCACGAGGTCCAGCATCTGACGCCTGCCCGAGGGGTCGAGCCCGCTCGTGGGCTCGTCGAGAAGCAGGAGGTCCGGGTCGTGGACAAGCGCCATCGCGAGCTTCGTCCTCTGGCGCATCCCGGTCGAGAACTCCTCGACCGGCCGGTACCGCGCCTCTCCCAGCCCGGTGAACCAGAGCATCTCATGGGCTCGCGCGAGGGCGTCGGTTCGCGAGAGCCCGCCGATCTCTCCCGCGAGCGCCACGCTCTCGACGGCATTCAGCTCGGGGAGGTAGACGGCGCGCTCGGGAAAGTAGCCGAGAGATCTCCGGAGCTCCGTCGCCTTTCTCGATACCGGGCGTCCCAGGACCTCGATCCGGCCCCGGGAGGGCACGAGAAATCCGAGGAGCGTCTTCAGGAACGTGCTCTTTCCCGCGCCGTTCGGGCCCAGGAGCCCGGTCACCCCGCTCTCGATCTCCAGATCGAGCGACGAGAGAGCCTCCCGGGCGCCGTAGCGCACGGTCAATCCCTGGGCGTGAACGATGGACATGGACGGCAACCGGGGTTAGATACGCGCGGAAGCCTAACAGAGTTGCCGGTATTCGAACATCGCCCGGTGTGTTGTGAAGCTCGAAGCCCGTCTGCTATGATGTCCAAGAGATCGATGTCCAACGGAGATCGGCAGTTGCAGGAAGGCGAGGACAAGCTCCGGCGTCTCGTTCAGAACCTCGAGAAGAGCATCGAGCAGGCGATCGCCAGTTCTCCTCAGGTGGAGGAGTGTCTCGGGCGGATTCGCGAGGAGGGCTACGAGCTCTCGCTCGTGCTCCAGGCGACCCTTGCCTTCGCTCCCCGCGGCGAGCTCAATCAGGAACAGGTCGAGGAAGTCGCGGGAATCGGAGGTGCGAACGCCCTCGCGAGCTTCCGGATGAGCACCCTCGACAAGAAATTCCTTCGCTCGCTCAAGATCGCCGTCGACGAAGAAGCGTCGTAGACCGCGCCTTCACCGCCGTGCCGCTCCCCGAAACGCTTTCTTCCCGGCGTAGCGCCCCACGTTCTCGAGCTCCTCTTCGATTCGCAGGAGCTGGTTGTACTTCGCCACTCGATCGCTGCGGCTCAGCGAGCCCGTCTTGATTTGCCCGGACCCCGTCGCCACCGCCAGATCCGCGATGGTCACGTCCTCCGTCTCTCCCGACCGGTGGGAGATCACCGTCGTGTAGCCGTTGCGGTGGGCGAGGTCGACGACTTCCATCGTCTCGGTCAGGGTTCCAATCTGGTTGAGCTTGATGAGGATCGAGTTCGCGACTCCGCGCTCTATCCCCTGCGCGAGCCGGGTCGGGTTGGTGACGAAGAGGTCGTCTCCCACGAGCTGCACGCGGCTCGCGAGCGCCCGGCTGAGCTCTTCCCATCCGCTCCAGTCGTTCTGGTCGAGGCCGTCCTCGATCGAGACCAGGGGGTAACGCTCCACCCACGAGGAGT
>DAISKN010000311.1:0-251 GCA_036820975.1 Acidobacteriota bacterium
GGGCTCGAGGCTTCCGTCGTCTCCGAGCTTCCCAGCGAGCGCGACCAGAACTTCCACCTCCGCGAGACTCTCGGGCGGGAGCTGGTGCTGAAGATCGCGAGCTCGGCGGAGCCGCGCTCCATCCTCGACTTTCAGAATCGGGCGCTCGAGCGGGTCGCCGGGCGCGACCCCGGGCTCCCTATCCCCCGGCTCCGGCCGACTTCCGGCGGCGATTGGATGCTCGCGATCTCCGACGGCAGCGGCGCGTCTTT
>DAISKN010000311.1:261-7957 GCA_036820975.1 Acidobacteriota bacterium
CACGTCGAGGAGAAACGGCGAGCAGTGGAACTGAAAGCCGCTCGCCTCCACGCGTCCGCAGTCGGAGCGAATTCTCCGATCCGTCGGGAGCTCGATGGCTCGACTCGACCGTGCGCTCGAGGGCTTCACCCATCTCGAGCAGAAGCGGCCCTTGAAGTGGAACGCCGCGAACGCGATCGAGGTCGTCGAAGAAGCGATCGCGCTCGTCTCGACCGACGAACGGCGCGAGCTCCTCCGCCACTACCTGGAGCTCATCGAACACGAGGTGGCGCCCGGGCTCTCATCGCTTCCAACGGGAGTCATCCACAACGACGCGAACGACTACAACCTGCTGGTGGAAGGGGGAGAGATCTCGGGAATCCTCGACTTCGGCGACATGATCGAAAGCGCCGTCGTCTGCGAGCTCGCGAATGCCTGCGCCTACGTGATGTTCGGGAAGGCGGACCCGCTCCGGGCGGCGCGCGCGGTCACCGCCGGATACCACCAGGAGCGGCCCCTGCGCGAGGACGAGATCCGTCTCCTCTTCCCGCTCATCGCCACCAGGCTCGCGATGAGCGTCGCCATCTCCGCCCGGCAGTTCCGCGACGAGCCCGAGAAGGAGTACCTGCGGGTGAGCGAGGCTTCCGCCTGGAAGCTTCTCTCGCGGCTCCGCGGCGAATCGCCGCGTCTCGCGCACTACGGATTCCGGTGGGCCTGCGGGCTGTCGCCCCACCCGCGAGCCGCCGCGGTCACCGCTCACCTGGAGTCGGTCTCCCGGGCGAGCGTTCTCCCCTGGGACGCCGGTTCGGAAGCGATCCACATCTTCGACCTCGGCGTTGGATCGTCCACGACGGCGAGCACCGAAGCTCTATTCTCGGAGATGGCGCGGGAGGGCGCGCGGCTCGGGATCGGCAGGTACGACGAAGCCCGTCTCCTCTATACGACGGAGGCCTTTCGCGCGAAAAACGGGGAGCCGCGAACCGTGCACCTCGGGATCGATCTCTTCGTCGAGGCCGGCACCGAAATCCGCGCGCCGCTCGGAGGACGCGTCCATAGTTTCGCCCTGAATGACGCTCCTCTCGACTACGGTCCCACGATCCTCCTGGAGCACGAGACGACCGCCGGGGATCGCTTCTACACGCTCTACGGGCACCTCTCCGTCGACTCGCTCGAGGGTCTCGAGCGAGGAAAGACCGTCCGTCGCGGGGAGACGCTCGCGCGGGTCGGAAGCTACGAGGTAAACGGGAACTGGCCCCCCCACCTCCACTTTCAGATTGTCCTCGATCTCCTCGACAAGGAAGGCGATTTCCCCGGCGTCGCGGCCCCTTCGGAGCGAGATCTGTGGCTTGGTCTCTCGCCGGAGCCGGGCGGTCTTCTCGGCCTACCCGCAGGCGCTCGCGCGCCTCGGGAGGACCCCGAAAGCCTTCGACGGGAGCGGCGCGAGCGGATCTCCGGGAACCTGAGTCTTTCCTACGAGGAGCCCCTCCACATCGTGCGCGGTTCTGGAGCGTTCCTCTACGATTCCGTCGGACGTCCCTACCTCGACATGGTGAACAACGTCTGCCATGTGGGGCACTCTCATCCCCGGGTGGTCGAGGCCCTCTCCCGGCAGGCCGCGGTCCTCAATACCAACACCCGGTACCTCCACCGGAACATCGTGGATCTCGCCTTCAGGCTCACGTCCCGCTTTCCACCCCCCCTCGAGGTCGCGTTCTTCGTGAACTCGGGAAGCGAGGCCAACGATCTCGCTCTGAGGCTCGCGCGCGCCCGCACCGGAAGAAAGGACACGCTCGTTCTCGACGGCGCTTATCACGGGAACCTCACGTCGCTCATCGAGATCAGCCCCTACAAGTTCGACGGGCCGGGAGGCGAGGGCGCGCCGCCCTACGTGCACAAGCTCGATATGCCCGACGGCTATCGCGGCCGGCATCGCCGCTCGGACCCCGCCTACGGGGACCGCTACGTCGAGGACGCCGAGGCCGTCCTTCGATCCCTGGTAGCGCGGGGAACACCGGCGGGAGCGGTGATCGCGGAGGCGATCCTGAGCTGCGGCGGACAGATCGTCCTTCCGCCTGGCTACCTCGCGTCGCTCTTTCGCGCGGTGCGCGAAACGGGCGGGGTCGCGATCGCCGACGAGGTCCAGGTAGGCTTCGGGAGGGTGGGCTCGCGCTTCTGGGGGTTCGACGCGGAAGACGCCGTCCCCGATATCGTCACCATGGGAAAGCCTTTCGGGAACGGGCACCCTCTGGGATGCGTCGTCACCACCCGCGAGGTGGCGCAGGCGTTCGAGACTGGAATGGAGTACTTCAACACGTTCGGCGGAAACCCCGTCTCCTGCGCCGTCGGTCTGGCGGTGCTCGAGGTCCTCGAAGGCGAGCGGCTGCAGGAGAACGCCCGCGCCATGGGCGAGCTTCTGCTCGAGGGGCTGCGCTCGCTCCAGAGCCGCCATCCGATTCTGGGCGACGTGCGCGGCCGGGGGCTCTTTCTCGGATTCGAGATGGTGAAGGATCCCGGGACCCTCGCGCCCGCCGCCGCGGAAGCGAGCGCCCTCGTCAACCGTATGAAAGAGGAAGGAGTCCTCTTGAGCACCGACGGTCCTCTGCACAACGTCATCAAGATCAAGCCGCCGCTCGTGTTCTCGAGCGCCAACGCGGATTTCTTTCTCACCCGTCTGGAAGGGATCCTTCGGGAGGACCGGTTCCAGATATGAGCGAAGAGCTTCTTCCCGCCGTCGAAATCGATCCCGACGGGCCGCCTTTGGCCTCCGTCATCTGGCTCCACGGCCTCGGCGCCGACGGCCACGACTTCGAGCCGATCGTCCCCGAGCTCGGTCTGCCGCGAGACGCGCGGGTGCGCTTCGTCTTCCCCCACGCGCCGATGCGACCGGTCACGATCAATGGCGGCTACGTCATGCGCGCGTGGTACGACATCAAGACCCTGGATCTCGATCGCATGGTCGAAGAGGAGGACCTCGAGGCCTCGCGGCGGAAGCTCGAAGCCTGGATTCGGCACGAGGAAGCGTCAGGCGTCCCGTTCGAGAGAATCGTGGTCGCGGGGTTCTCCCAGGGCGGCGCCATCGCCCTCTACGGAGGCCTGCAGTTCGAAAAGCGCCTCGCGGGAATCGTCGCGCTGTCGTGCTACCACCCCCTCCCCCACCTCATCGGGGAGCGGAGCTCCAAGGCGAACGCGAAAATTCCCGTCTTCATGGCGCACGGAACCTACGACCCCATCGTGCCCGTTCCGCTCGCGGAGGCGACGGTCGCGACGCTGCGGGAGCACGGGTACGAGCCCGAGTGGCGCACCTATCCCATGCCCCACAGCGTTTCCGCCGAGGAGATCCGAGATATCGGGCGCTTCCTTTCGGATCGACTTCGCTGAAAAAACGGAATACCATCCTCGCGCATGCGGAAGAAGGCCACGCTCGTCACCGGAGCCGCGGGCGAAGTGGGAACATCCCTCGTTCAGAAGCTGACGGAGATGTCGCCGCGAACGGTCCTGACGATGGATTTGAGCCCTCTCCCCGGCACGCTTCCCTCGAACCAAGTCCACGTGCTCGGAGACATCCTCGACCGGAGCCTCCTCTCCCGCCTGGTCGCGGAGTACGAGATCGAGTGCATCTACCACCTCGCGGCGCTGCTGTCGACCCGTTCGGAGTTCACGCCGGAGCAGGCCCATCGGGTCAACGTGGAAGGAACGCTCGAGCTCCTGAGGCTCGCGTCCGAACAGTCCCAGTGGCGGGGTGAGCCGGTCCAGTTCGTCTTCCCGAGCTCGATTGCCGTCTACGGGCTTCCGACTCCCGAGGCGAAGTCCCGTTACTCGCGCGTACGGGAATGGGAGTGGACCAATCCCACCACGATGTACGGCTGCAACAAGCTGTACTGCGAGCTCCTCGGAAGCTACCTGAGCCAGCACTACAAGCAGCTCTCGGCCGAGAAGCCGGTGATGATCGACTTCCGCTCGCTGCGCTTTCCCGGTCTCATCAGCGCCTTCACCCTTCCGAGCGGGGGCACCAGCGACTACGCGCCCGAAATGGTCCACGCCGCCGCCAAGGGAGAGCCCTATCGCTGTTTCGTTGCGCCCGAGGTGCAGATTCCCTTCATGGCGATGCCCGACGCGATCCGCGGGCTCCTCAGGCTCGCGGCCGCGCCCAAGGCGTCGCTCAGCCGGCTGGTCTACAACGTCACCTCGTTCAGCCTCACCGCCGCCGAAGTGCGCGACCACGTGCTCGCGGCGTTTCCCGAAGCCCGGATCGAGTTCGCGCCCGACAAGAAACGCCAGGCGATCGTGGATACCTGGCCGGCGGACCTCGACGACACGGCAGCGAAACGCGACTGGAAATGGGAGCCGGAGTACGACGCCGAGCGGGCGTTCGCGGACTACCTGGTGCCCAACATCCGGAAGCGATACGGATCCTGATACTCCCTTTAAATAGAAGGGGGATGGGAGACCGTGGGATAGGAGGATTGAGCCGGTTTTTTTTCGCGACCGGGACTTCATCCTGTCTCCACATCTCCCAAATCCCCATATCCCACTTCTTACACCAGGTATCCGCCTCGTTGACTCCGGCCGGGATTCCACGTACCCTGGAAGTAGCTCCATAAATACGAGATGAGTGCGCTGGCGCACTCCCGATTCCGCTTGGCTTCGCCCCTACGGGCGGCGAGCGGCGGCGAAGTCATGTCGAAGATCCATCATCGAGAGCCGCGGATGAACATTCCGGACGCTCAGAAAAAGCCGGACGGGCCGTCGAAGGACGATCTGAAGTCCAGCGACCGGGTGATTCGCTGGGTGAGCAACCCTCCGATTCACATCGGAGAAACGACTCTCTCCACGCGGGAGACCGCGCTCCTCGATTTCCTGCGGGCGGAGGCGAACCAGGAGCTCACGCCTTCGGAAATCGTTTCGCGATCGCCGCTGACCGACGTGGATACGCTGCACGTTCTCTCGAGTCTCATCGCCACCGGAGTCCTGGAGCTTCGGGACCGCGCATCGAAGACGGAAACGACGCCCGAAGGCATCGACGCGCAGCCTTTCGGCGTGACTCCGCTGCCGAAGAAACTCGGGCGCTTCGAGGTGGACCGGATGCTCGGCCAAGGTTCCATGGGGGCGGTGCTCCTCGCCAAGGACCCGGCGATCGATCGCGTGGTCGCGATCAAGCTCGTCCAGACGGCCGCGCACCTGTCGGTCGCGCAGCGCGACAAGTACCGCGAGCGGTTCTACCGCGAGGCGAGCGCCGCGGGTCAGCTCCTCCATCCCGCGATCGCCACCGTGTTCGACGTGGGCCATACCGACGACGGGACGCCGTTTCTGGTGATGGAGTACGTGAAGGGAGAGACTCTTCGCGAGCTCCTCGAGAAGCGAAAGCCGATGCTCGCCGAGTCGCTCCGGATCGCCCGAGACGTGCTCGAGGCGCTCGGCTTCGCTCACGCCCAGGGCATCGTGCATCGGGACGTCAAGCCGTCGAACATCATGGTCACCTCGGAGGGCCGCGGAAAGATCATGGACTTCGGGATCGCCCACGTGATGGGCTCGGAGCTCACCGCGGGAGGCGACCTCCTCGGAAGTCCCTACTACATGGCGCCGGAGCAGCTGGCGAAAGGCCCGATCACCGCGCGCACGGATCTCTTCTCCTTCGCCGTCGTTTTCTATCGAATGTTGACGGGAGTGCTTCCGTTCACCGGAGACTCCTTTGCCGCGGTCGCCCACGCCATCCTTCACGAGAAGCCGGTTCCGCCGGATCGACTGGATCCGGGAATTTCCAGGGCGCTCTCGAGTCTCGTGCTTCGCTGCCTGGGGAAGTCTCCCGAGGAGCGCGCCGCGAGCGCGCCGGAAGTCCTTCGAGCGCTCGCCGACGCCGAGTCCGGAAAGTTCGAGAATCTCGCGGCGCCCGGGACGACCCGCGGGCGAACGCTCGGGCTCTCGCTCGCGCTCCTGGTGGTGACGCTCGCCGCGCTGAGATCTCACGCGCCGCAGCCGCGCGCTGCGCCGAGCGAAGCCCCGAAACCCATGGAGCCGTTCACGGCAGGAGCGATTCCCCCTCCGCTCGCGGGCGAAGCCGCGCCGCAGGCGCCCGCCCCGAGACCGCAGACGATCCCAACCCCGCCGCCGAGCCCGGCGGAAAGCTCCCATTCGCCTCGCGTCGAGCCGCCGAAACCCGCGGCACCGGCCAAAGACCGGACGGAAACGCCCGCGGAGCCGGTTCGGGTCGAACCGGCGCTGGAAAAGAACGCGAGCGACCCCACGGAAGCCGAGCTCTTCTACGAAGCCCGACTCGCGCTCGAGCAGGGAGAGCTCGAGCGCAGCCGGGCAACGCTGGAGACGCTCCTTTCGCGGAACCCGTCGTTCACCGGCGCGGGCGAGCTCTATTCCAAAGTCACGGATCAGATCTGGGAAACCCGCCTTCCCCTGCTTCGGGGCGCGAGGCACAAGCACCGGCTCCGCGGATGCCAGGGGGAGCTGAGCCTCGCGTCTCTGGGAGTCCGCTTCCAGTCGCCCGATCACGACTGGGCCTTCCGGCCGGAGGACATCCGGGTGATGGAGCGGCCCGAAGCGACGACCGTCATCGTCGAGACCTTCGAGAAAGACACTCTCAGCCTGGGGAAGAACAAGCGCTACCGCTTCGACCTGGAAACGCCTTTGTCGGACGCCGACTGGGCCCGCTACCAGAGGCTCCTCAAGTAGAGCGCAGCAGCTTCCAGATCTTCTCCGGAGTGATCGGGGTGTCGATGTGCCGGACGCCCTTGTGCGCCAGGGCGTCGACCACCGCGTTCACCACCGCGGGGGTCGATCCGATCGTCGCCGCCTCCCCCACGCCCTTCGCCCCGAGAGGATTGAGCGGGGTCGGCGTTTCGGTGCGATGGCATTCGAACGACGGTAGCGATTCCGCTCTCGGAACCGCGTACTCCATCAGATTGCCGGTGACGAGGTTTCCCTGCTCGTCATGGCGAGCGGCCTCGAAGAGCGCCTGGCCGATTCCCTGAGCGATGCCGCCGTGGATCTGGCCCTCGACCAGGAGCGGGTTGATCACCCGCCCGCAGTCGTCCACGGTGAGGAAGCGCAGGATCCGGATCTCGCCGGTCTCGACGTCGATCTCGACGACGGCCACGTGGGCCCCGAACGGATAGGTCTCGCCCTTGGGACGAAAATCGGTTTCCGCGGCGAGCTTGGCGCGCAGCGCTTCGGGGGCCTTCTCCGAGTTGCCGAAGGAGGCGACCTCCTTCCAGGTGACGCTCCGGGCGGGGACGCCCACCACGTGAAACCGCCCGTCTTCGAGCGCGATGTCGGCGGCGGCGGCTTCGAGGAGGTGGCCCGCCACCTCCTTCGCGCCCTCGCGTACGGAGACCGAGCTCTCGAGCACCGCCGCCCCCCCGACCGGGGCGCTCCGGCTTCCGAACGTCCCGATTCCACGGGGCACTACGCCCGTGTCGCCGTGGAGAACGACGATTTCCTCGAGCGGAATCTGAAGGGTATCGGCGGCGATCTGGGCCCAGCTCGTCTCGTGGCCCTGACCGTGAGGCGAAGTTCCGGTGAGAACCGTGGTCTTCCCATCGGCTCCGACCCGGACGGAGCCGAACTCCCACGGACCGAAGCCGCAGATCTCGACGTAGCACGCGATGCCGATCCCGAGGAGGTTTCCCCCCTCCTCGCGCCGCTTCCGCTGCTCATCGCGATAGCGCGCGTAGTCGACTCGCTTCAGGGCTTCGTCGAGCGCCTTCTC
>DAISKN010000312.1:0-7944 GCA_036820975.1 Acidobacteriota bacterium
GCCGCAGCGTCCAGGTGTCGGTGCCGCGGGGACGGTGAAAGCTGAGGGCCCGCGCTCTCCTGAAGGCAGCCGTCGGAGGAAGCTGCGCGAAACACGTGCAGGGAACGCGGAACGCGCGGTAACGAAGAGAGTCAGGAGGAGTAAGGCGGCAAGACGGAGCAGCACCACGTTTCCCCTCGTCGATATTTCCAAACGAATGATAAAAACGTGCGCCCATTCCGCAATCGACACGGCGCGACAGATCCCGCGTGCGTCAAGCAATCCGACGACTGGGCTACTCTCAGCAAAGGCTTCGATAGGTTGGCCTTATCTGTTCATCTATCCACGAGCTGTCGGAGGATTTGACAGATCGCGAGTCGAGGATCCGTCGTCACCTCTCCTGCCAGGCTCTTCATTCGCGGTGAATCGGGTGCGCTGGCCTCGGGGCACGAAACTTGCTTCGGGGGGTCAACTTAGTAGGCTGTTTGTCTGCGCGCCACCGGATGTGTGTGTGCGGTCGCGAAGGAGACTGGGATGAAGCAACTAGCAAGCGCCATCGCCGTTGCGGTGAGTCTCGGCGCGGCGAGCGTGCTCGCCGCGCCAATCACGTTTTCCTTTTCCGGAGAGGTGGTGTCCGTCGGGACGCCCGATCCGACCGATCCCGCAAACCCCTTTCCCACGCCGCCGGATTTCGGGACACCGTTCTCCGGCCTGTATACGTTCGACTCCGCCGCACCCGACGCGGTGCCGGCCGACCCCGCAACCGGCTCCTACGAGTCCAGCGGCGGACCCTACGGCCTGACGCTGGAATTGGGGGGGCTCACGTTCAGCTACGGAGCGGTCTCGATCGGCGTCACCGACGGGTACAGCTCGTTCGGCCCCGGCGATCAGTACCTGGTGGGATTCGCGGGTGGCCTCACCGTGCTTTCGATGCGAATGACCGACTTCTCGGAAGCTCTGTTCACCGGCGACACGCTGCCGCTCACACCGCCCTCCCTGACGGGTCTCTTCACCGAGTTCTTTTTCGCGGACACGGTGGCGGACACTCAGGTCGACCTGAACGGCGTCGTCACCTCGCTGGTGTGCACCGCCGGATGCGAGATTCCCGCTCCGGAGCCCACGACGTTCTGGCTCCTCACGACCGTCTTGGGAGTGGTTGCCCTTCGCCCGCGACGACGCACGAGGGACTCTCGAGCCGAATGAACAACGCTGATTGGCGAGACTCATCGAGCGTGCCTTCATCGCAGTGATTCGAACCCGTAATACCGGTCACAAACCGTGCAATCAAAACAGGAGGAGACAGGGATGGCATTGCGCACGAATCGCCTATTTTGCTTCTTGCTGGGAACCATGATTCTCGCGGTCTCGCCCGCCGGGGCGGTCGACGGAGTCGTGCTCATCGATCAGAACCGGGCGCTCGCCGGCAACGTGACTCCGGGCGATACTCCTGGATTTCCCGTCACCATCTCCTTGTCGGGCAGTTATCGACTGTAGGGCAACTTGACCGTTACCAACGAGAATACGACCGCGATCGACGTCGCCGGGACGGCCGGGGCCGTATCCATCGACCTGAACGGGTTCGCGATCCTGGGACCGTCGGTGTGCGACGTGAGCATTCCGCCCGTATGCACGCCCGCCGCCGCCGATCCAGGCAACATCTTTGGACCGGGCGTCGGCATCCGAAGCCAGGCGACGGCCTCCCTGACCGTTCGCAACGGCTCGATCCGAGGCATGGGCCGTGTGGCGGTATTCGTTTCGGGGGCGCCGCTCGTAATCGTTGAGGGGCTGCACGCGCGCGATTGCGCCCGCGGCGGTCTCTTCCTTGGCATCGCAAACGTCTACAGCAGCACGGTATCGCGCAATGGCGGGGACGGCGTTACCATCAACCAGGGCGTCGTCAAGGGCAACCTGATAACCCGCAACGGCGGCAGCGGCATCCTGTCCACTGGCTTCCCACTGACCGTACTCGACAATCAGATTGGACAAAACAGCGGTGCCGGCATCGATTTCGCCTCGACCGGCAGTTATGGCAACAACACCATCTACAGCAATACGGGTGGCCACGTCGTGGGTAGCGGAATTCAGGTGAGCGGGAACGTGTGCGGCGCGGCGCCTTGCCCGTAGAGCCCGGTGCGCCGGGGCTCGAGCATCGGCGACTCGAGCCACCGGTGGGTGGGAAGGCTTCGGCGGGATTTGGATAGATGCGGCTCGCGCGCGAAGCGCGAGCCGCCACCGCCACCAACGCGCGGTAGGAAGGCGGAACGATCGAAAACCGATCTCCGCCCACTGGAGGACGGGTTTCCCTTCCGTCGCCACCCCTCCTGAGGCCGAGACGTCGAGAGAGCGCAGGCTTTCCAGCCTTAGGGCAAGGGTCGCCTACGTATGTCGAAGCCCGTGAAGCGTGATCGTCTTCACCCTGCTTTAGACCGCTGGCGCTCCCACCTCCCGCTTTGCGAGAGGGGAGCCGGACACTGATTTTTCCTACCCTTTAGTCTACTTGCCAGAGGACGGCATGCGCGGCGCCAGAGAGAACACGGCTCCAGCCGACCACCTGGCCGCTGCGATTCACGGCTACGGCATAACTTTCGATGTCGCCGTCCTGGGTGCCAAGGGCGATCATCCCGGTCGACTCGGTCCACGCGAACGCATGCCATGCAGAATCAGGTGTCGTGCCAACGACGATGCCCTGGTCGTTCACCGCGAGGGCATCGCTGTGCGTGCCCCGCGTGCCGAGGTCAATCATCCTGCCCTCCGGTGTCCATGCGACCGCATGACGGATTCTGGGTGTTCCCCATTTTGCCGGCCTGGCGTCGGCCCAGCCAACGACCATGCCCCCGGCATTCACCGCATTAGCACCGCTCGAGAAGCGGCGGACGATTTCGTTGCGAAGGTTGATCATCCCCCTCGACTCGGTCCACCTGAACGCAATAGAACGAGAATACCCCCTAACGACGCGCCGACCAGCGACGACGCCCTGGTCGTTCACCGCATAGGCAGCGCTGAGGTCACCGCCAAGGGTGTCGAGGTCGATCATCCCGCTCGACTCGGTCCACGCGAACGCATGGGTAACAGCATCTGCCGTCTCACTGCCGCCAACGACCATGCCCTGATTGTTCACCGCAAAGGCAAAGCTGGACGTGCCGCCCAGGGTGCCGAGGTCGATCATCCCGCTCGACTCGGTCCACGCGAACGCATGGTCAGCAGCATTACCCGTCGTGGTGCTACGGCCAACGACCATGCCCTGGTCGTTCACCGCTTCGGCACCGCTGTTAGTGCCGCCCAAGGTGCCAAGGTCGATCATCCCGCTCGACTCGGTCCACGCGAACGCATGGTCAGCAGCGTTACCCGTCATACTGCTATGGCCAACGACCATGCCCTGGTCGTTCACGTCAACGGCAAAGCTTTCCAGACCGCCCAGGGTGCCGAGATCGCGGCCGACGACCACGGATGACTGGGCGCTCGCGGCAGTCGCGGCGAAAAGAATACTCAGCAAGATGCTCGGCCTCACAAAGTCCTCAACTCATTTCGCACATTCCTGCACCTTTCCGAGCCCCATTGGTTGGCCTTCACTCGTGGCAAATGCCCACTGTCAATGACAGCGCGGCCAAACCAAGCCGGACTCGCGGAGGCAAACGTCCGGTGAGTTTCCAATCAGCACCGTTCCAGGAAGCCACGCGAGTCCGCTCTCAACCCAAATCCCGCCGCCGGCTGTTGCGGAGTTGTCCTCGATATGACTGTCGCGAACGAGCAGCACCAACCCCGAGCCTTGGGGTAGCGTGAGGGCGATACCGCCTCCTTTAACCGTTGCCTCGTTCAATCGTACGGTCGTATCACGCATCATGAGCACACCTCCGTTCAAGATGCCACCGCCTCCAAGCGAATACCCCGATCCCGTCGTGTTGGCTGTGTTGCTCTCAATCACGGAACTACCGATGTTCATTATTCCGCCGTTTATGACGCCACCGCCTCCGAAGGATTCGTTTCCGGCGATTACGCTATCCGCGATGTTCATTCTCCAGAGGTTATAAACACCACCGCCACAGTTTGAAGACTCATTTCGCTGATCACGCTATCTCTGATGTTCACTACACCAAGCCAATTGAACACTCCACCGCCGCACCCAAGAGGAAAGTCAGATGGAGACGTCACACCGTCAGCAACGTTCAAGATGATGGCGCTCCCCTCCACTGTAACCGTGCCCTCTCCTACACTGAACCCCGCTCCGTCTGCCTGCCTACCATGTGTTATCGTGACGTTCTTGATCGTGACTCGGGGCCTGGCCGCCGACTGACTCGGCGAATCGACTTCGAGCACGCCACTGGCTCCATTACCATCAATGACGCTAAGCCCAATGCCTTTACCAAGAATCCGAAGCGAACGGCGAATCCGAAGAACCCCTTCGGTGAGAAAGTAGGTGGTTTCACCCAGTATTACGCTGTCAGTATCTTCATTGGCGTTCGCCTGCTCGATCGCGGCTCTCAGCGTGCAGAGACCTGTCCCGTCGTCGCAGATTCCATCTGTAGGATCGGCATCGCGTGCGTCGACCGCACTGTCTACACGAAACGTGGCACCACACGCGGGGGACAATCTGAGGAAGAACATTCCCAGGACAAGGAAGGAAGGATAAATCGTCCGGCTCATGGCACCCTTCCGGCCAGGTTTTGCGTGCAATTCAGGCACCGCAGAGTGCGCACGCAACTAGCCTCGTCGGCAACATTTCCATATGTGTGGTGGTCTTTTGTCACAGGTTGCGCCATTGTGTCAACGCCTTTCTGTTCTGTTCGCACGTCACCGATATGAGGAGTCCCCATTTCACCGATTTCGAGTGTCCCCTAGTCACCGATCCGCATTTACGGGTTCATCTGGAACTTCACCTCCTCTCTGCCTCTGTTAATCGCGAGGAAGCGCGGATTTCCTGACGAGAACGCCGGGTTCACCACGGTACTTTCGCGAGCTTGCCGAATGGCGAACGGCAGAAGTGACAGTAGACGAGGATTCTGCTCTCGGCCAGGTTAAAGTGAACTCTCCTCCTCCATCGCGGGAGTTTACGATCTCCCCGCCGGGTCTCCGACGGGAGCACGATGCCGCTCTCGGGACCGATCACGTTCTCGGGCGGCGACCTCCTCCCGCCGACGCTCACCGATCTTCGCTTCGAGGCTGGGGTCACGGTCTACCAGCTGAACAGCATCTTCGGACCCAACGGACCGTCCTTTCGCAGCTACGACTTCGACGGCCCGTTCCAGCTGACCGCAACGCTCGTGCCCGAGCCGTGCATCGCCCTCCTGCTCGGCGGTGGTCTTCTCGCTCTCGCGCGACGCGCGCGGGCGGGCGCGAACGCCGGGGCCGCTTCCTAGTGAAGGGCCGGTGGCCCGTGCAGCGGATGCGGGCCGCCTGTCGTATCGGCGGGGGGTGTGCCGCGAGTTGGAGCACGAGACGGGATTCGAACCCGCGACATCCACGTATGCAACGTGGTGCTCGACCCACTGAGCTACTTGTGCTCGCGACGCGGTAGGGTAGCGGCTTGTGCCGCTGGGCCTAGGGCTGCCGCAGCGAATCCCGAGGCAATCCCACACCTTCTCGCGGCCGCCTACGTTCTCACCGGACCCGCGCCGTCGTCTCGGTCGTCGACCTCGGCCGCGCTCCCTGCTCTATCGCGACTTCCCGTTCCTGGATCGCGACCGACGCTTCTTCGACTTCCCCTGGGCCGGCGCGGCGCCTCCGGATTTGCTGAGGCCATAGAGCAGAAGGCCCAGGCTGGGAGCGCCCACGCCGAGGGGAATTCCAAGCTGTTCCGTGAACGTGTAGATGCGCCCGTCTTGAGGGCGTCCCGGCGGGTACATCACGGCGACGATCTGGCTCACGTGCATGCCGGTGTTTCCCGAATGCCTTCCGGGGTAGCGGTGGCTCCGAACCTCGTGCGTTTCTCCGCCGACCTCGTATCGCACCACGAAGTAATGCTGCGAATCGGTGGGCACGTATTCGACGACCGTCCCCTTCGTGCTGGAGGACGTCATGAAGAACATCAGCGATCGGGCGCCCACAACGGCCGCGACCAGGAAGCCGACCGAGGCGATGAGGACGGCGAGACTACGCAATGGGACGGGACTCCCGCTTATTGCGGCCTCCAGTTCAATCCGAAGTTGAGGATCCGCTGGATGAGCCGGTCGTAGGGGAGCCCGCCGGCTTCCGCGGAGTCCGCGAAGTCCTCGCCATGGGCGAGCTGGGGATTGGGATTCGCCTCGAGAACGTAGACCTTTTCCTGGTCGTCCATGCGGAAGTCGATGCGCGCGTAGCCGCTCAGATAGAGGTTCTTGTAGATGCGCTTCGCGAGCTTCTGCACCCTCTCGGTGACCGCGGGCGAAAGCCCTTTGGCTTCCCCGGTCTTGATGCGGTGCTTGCGCTGATAGCTGGGGTTCCACTTCACGCTCTCGGTCGCGATGGCCCACGAGCCCTCGGGAAGGCGCGAGAGGAAGATCTCCCACACGGGGAACACCTCGAGTCTTTCGTTTCCCATCACTCCCACGTAGAGCTCCCGTCCGTCGATGTACCGCTCGACGATGGCGTCGGTGCCGATCCGCTCGTGGACGAACGTCACCCGCTCCTTCAGCTTCTCCTCGTCCTCGACCACCGACGCCTGGGAGATCCCGGTCGAAGCCTCGTGGACCAGGGATTTCACGATCAGCGGAAACCCCAGGCGGGGAGGCCGCCGCACCGGGCGACCCCGATGAAAGACGGCGAACTCGGGAACGGGGATGCGGTGGTAGGCGAGGAGCTTCTTCGAGATCGACTTGTCCCTCGCGAGGAGGAGGCCGCGGGCGTTGCAGCCGGTGTAGGGGACCCGCTGCAGCTCGAGGTAGCTCACCACGTTCTGGTCGTAGATGGGAACGTCGTCGAAGTCCTCGAGGAGGTTGAAGACGATGTGGGGCTGGAACGAGTCGATCGAGCGGCGAATGGCGCCGAGGTCGCTCCCGACCCCGAGCTTGTCGACCTCGTGTCCCATCTGTCCGAGGCTTCCGATGACGTCGTGCTCCATCTTCCAGGGAGCTTCGCGGACGTCGACGCCCGCGGTGTCCTCGGGCGGCACCATACCCTCGTGCATCAGCGCGAGCACCCGCAGCTTCTTCATAGGGCGAAGCGGTACCGGCCGCTATGGAGGTAGTTCATGGTGTGCACCGCGAGGAGGAGCGAGAAGTTCAGCTTCGCCTCTTCCGGGTTCGCGCCCACGAGGAGGTTCAGCTCCCGGGTGCGGCGCGTCATCTCCCCGAGAACCTGGTCGACGGTGTACTGGAACACTCCGGTCCAGCGCGCCACCAGGCGCCGGACCTCGCGCCGGTGCTGCGAGATGAACTCCGCGGCGGTCACCGCTCCCTCGTGCGGCGACCCGTCGAAGAGCCGCTTGAGGTCGCGGTCGTAGAACGTGGGAAGCTCCACCTGGTACATCTCGCGCTTCCTCTCGTAGTGGGAGCGGAGCGTCTGCTTGAGTCCCGACAGCGCGAACGGCCGGCGGCGGACCTTGAGCGGCATGGGCTCGCTCGCGGTCTCCTGCATGAGCTTGTCCATGTACTCGAGCTTGCGGAGCGCGGGCCATCCTTTGTATTTCTCCCGCCACGAGGAGGCGGGATCGAGCCAGACCGCGAACGTCTCCGCGAAGTCCTCGTCGGGGTGGCTCTGGGCGTACCAGTAGTCGAGGTTCCTCACGAAGTTCTTGCTGTAGGGCTTTGGGGCGTAGGACTCGGGGTAGGGCGCCGAAGAGAGGCCGAAGAGCCTTCGACGGTGGCGCCGCCGGTGGAGCTCGTACGCGTGATCGATGGCATGTCCGGTCTCGTGGCGAAGGATGCGCCGGCACCAGTCGACGGTTCCACCCTCCACCTCGAGCATCTGGGAGCGCTCGAGCTCCATGAGACGAGGGTGGGAGAGGAAGAACGGGAGCGCGATTCCGGGAACGCCGTCGGGCGTGAACCAGTC
>DAISKN010000313.1:0-7900 GCA_036820975.1 Acidobacteriota bacterium
AGATTCTGCATGGGCTCTCCTGGAATCAGCCGCATTCTAACGCCGCTCTGTGGAGCGTGCTTACGGGTCGAGCTAAAATGAAAGGGTAGCGTTCCCAATCCTGCGGAGGTGGTGTGTGCGGCACCGCGGAGGCGAGGTGGAGCCAGAGAACGGGCTCGGGCCTCTTCTCTTTCGGCTGTTCCTCTTCTTGAACGCCTGCGCTCTCGTTCTCCTCGCGTTTCGCTCGCAGGTTCCGGATGCCGCCAGCCGGGGAAGCTCGATTCTGCTCCCGGTGCAGGGAGTGAGCCGGGAGCAGCTGACCGACAGCTTCTCCGATCGACGCGATTTCTTCCGCCGACACGGCGCCATCGATATCGAAGCGCCCTGGGGAACGCCGGTGGTGGCATCGGACGACGGCGTCATCCATCGCCTGCTCGAGAGCGATCGCGGCGGCATCGGCATCTACCAGCTGGACTTGGGTTCCCGCCGCTGCTACTACTACGGCCACCTGGCGCGTTACGCCTTCGGACTCGAGGAAGGCGGGCGCGTTTCCCGCGGCGACGTATTGGGCTTCGTGGGAACGACGGGAAACGCGAGCGAGGACGCCCCGCACCTGCACTTCGCCGCCTACGAGGTGGAAGGCAACGGGAGCTGCTTCTCCGGAATTCCCCTGAATCCCTTCAACCTTCTGGTCTCGGACTGAACGCTTCAGTGCATCAGTTGCCGCGGGGCCCCACCCCGCGGGCCGGTCTCGCCGAAGCGCTTCGCGCGAAGGCGCTCGTGCAGGGTGCGGATGCATTCTTCCGCAACCTGCTACGGCCCGTCTTCCGCCTCGGGTCCCTCTTCCGCCGCGCGGACCTCGTCCTCGTCCATCCCCATGTGATGTCCGATCTCGTGGTAGACGGTGTCGCGGATCTCCTCGATGAGATGCTCCCGGGTCGGCGAGATGTTCTCGAGATTCCGCTGGAACAGGAGGACCCGATCGGGAAAGTCCCATCCCTCGGATTGAATGGTACCGCCACGGTACAAGCCGAGGAGGTCGAACTCGATCCCTTCCTTCAAGAGTGCCGCGTCGGGTACGTCCTCGACCGCGACTTCCACGTTGTCCAGGTAGCTCTCGAACTCCTCCGGGAGCTCGGCCAGGGCCTCGTCCACGACCTCGTCGAAGTCCTCCGCGCCCAGACGGAAGGGGCGGAAATAGGACTCGGGGTCCAGCTCCGCCGCGCGGGCGAAAGCGGCGTCCGATTCCTCGGTCCGGCCGAGCTGAGTGTAGGCGAGCCCGAGCGCGTGATGCCCCTCCGCCAGCTCGGGATCCAGCTCGATCGAGTGGCGCGCCGCGGCCAGGGCTTCCTCGGGCTCCGCGCGCTGCAGCCGGAGGAGCGCCTCCAGGTGGCGAAGCTCCGGAAGCTCTTCGATCGCGAGCGCCTGGTCGCAGACCTCACCCGCCTCCTCGTGCTCCCCCAGCTCGTAGAGGGCCGCGGCCGCGAGGTAGAGGGCTTCGACAGCGCGTTCGTCCCTGAGCGCCTCGACGACGTCCTCGAATCGAGCCTCGTCGTAGAGCACGCGGGCTTTCTCGAGCCTGGCCGAGGTCAGTTTCGGATCCAGGGTGAGGGCGTGCTCGAGCGAGGAAAGCGCGGCCTCCGCTTCGCCCCGCTGGGCCCGAACCATTCCCACGAGGCAGTGGGCCTCCGCGAGCTCCCGCGCCCGCGCCAAGAGGCTCTCGGCGTGCTCCAGGGCTTCGTCGAGGCTGCCCTCTTCGAGGAGCTCGTGAACTCTCTCGATCTGGTTGGCGGTGTCGCTTTCATCGGCCATGGTCGAAGCCCCATCCGGCGTCGCGGCGGCCAGCATACTTCATCGATGCTCGCCTCGCTCGCCGCTCGGTGCCGCGGACTCGCTCTAGAAGAACAGCTCGGCGAAGGCGGGCGTCGCGCGCTCCTCGAGCGAGCCGGTCTCCAAGCGGACGAGGAACAGGGCCGCGATGTCCTCGGCGACGGCGAGGCGAAGCCCCTCCTCGGGGCCGAGGACCAGAAGACCCGTCGCAAGCGCGTGTGCGGTCAGGCAGTCATCCCCGAGGACGGTCACCGAAATCAGCCCGTGATCGAGAGGGCGCCCGGTGCGCGGATCGACGAGATGAGCGTGGAGCTTCCCCCCGAGAGCTTCCGCATCGTCGGCGCCGCGGTAGTCTCCCGAGCTCGCCATCGAGAAGCCGCTGAGCGGAACGTTCCGCTGGATCTCCCCGCCTCCGGGCCCGGGCTTCACGATGGGAACACGCCACGGCTCCCCCGCGGCGTCCTTTCCGCGAGTGCGCACGACGGCGCCGGCTTCGATCATGTAGTTCTTGTGCCCGCGCTCCTCGAGCGCCGCCGCCGCGAGGTCGAGGGCGTAGGCGGTGGCGAGCCCCGACAGGTCGATCTCGAGAGACGCGGTCCTCTTGGTGACGCTCATGGAATCGTCGTCGAGCTCCAGATTTCCGAAACCGACGCGGGCGCGCTCTCGCTCGATCTCGCTCTCGGGCGGCGGAGCCGAGATCGTGGAGCTGGCGGGCCCGAGCCCCCAGAGTCGAGCCAGAGGCGCCCCGGTGACGTCGAAAGCGCCACCGGTCAGGGCGCTTACCCGCTCCGCTTCCCGCAGCATTTCCAGGGTCTCGACCGAGACCGGGGTCTCGACGCCGGCGTCGGCGGAATTGACGCGAGAGAGATCGGACGCCGTAAGGGAGGCGGACGCTCTCGATCTCACTCTCTCCAGGGCTTCGCCGACGATCCGTTCGACATCGGCGCGCTCGTTGGCGGGAAGTCTCTCCGCGAGCTTTACGAGGAAGGCCGCGCCCGCGGACTCGCTTTCGATGAGCTCGCCCTGAGGCCGCTCCCGTTCGCAGGCAATCGCGAGCAGGAAGAGGAGAGCCGCGGAACAGCGCATTTTGTGAAGGCAGGCGGCAACGGAAGCAGCGCCGGGCATCATTTCACAAAGCCCGAAGCGAGGCAATCGAGGGATCAAAGAGGGCTGGATCCCGGCGCCGCCGATCCGGCATACTAATTGGGTCCAGAACAGCGCCATACCCCAACGCGGGCCGGGAAACCGGAGGGGTCGCCTGGCCCTAGTAGACGGGATTCGACTGGAATGTCAGAGGCTCAATCTCGCGAAGCGCGCCTGGCCCGCTGGTGCCTGGAAAGCCTCGTCGACGGGGGCAAGAGCCTCCAACGGGTGCCGATCGTGAACGATCCTTTCCGGATAGGCCGCATCGTCGGTCTCGATCTCACCATCCCGTTCCAGTCCGTCTCCAAGCGGCACGCGGAGATCTACTGCGAGGGGGAAGAGCTCATGCTCCGAGACCTCGACAGCACCAACGGCACCTTCGTCAATCGGAAGCGGGTGAAAGGAGCGCCGCTGCACGAAGGCGACATCCTTCACTTCGCGGAGTTCGAGTTTCGTGTGAGCCGGCAATCGGGCGATCGCGGCGTCAGCGAAGAGGCCACCGTCGACAGAGGAACGCTCGCCCTGGATCGATTGGAGCTTCCCCAGCACTTCGTGGGCGGAACGAGACAGCTGGCGGAGCTCTTGGAGCATGGCCTCACGGCGCCGGTATTCCAGCCGATCGTCACCCTCCCCGGCGCCTCGGTCGAGGCCTACGAGGTCCTCGGGCGCGGGACGCACCCCGAGCTCCCCTCGACCCCGAAGGACCTCTTCCGAATCGCGGAGACGGTGGACCGCGCGGCCGAGCTCTCCCGGCTCTTCCGCCGCCGCACGGTGGAGCTTCTGGCCGCCGCCGGGGCGGATCTCCCTCTCCTCTTTCTCAACACTCACCCTTCCGAGCTGGGAAAGCCGGAGCTCCTGGAATCCTTGCGGGCGCTGCGGGAGATCGGTCCCAATCTCGATCTCGCGATCGAGATCCACGAGGGCGCTCTCGCCGAGCCCCAGGTCATCGCCGAGCTGAAACGCGATCTCGAGTCTCTGGGAATGCGCCTCGCCCTCGACGACTTCGGTCTCGGCGAGCGCATCCTGCAGCTCGCCGAGGTGCCTCCCCACTATCTGAAGTTCGACATCAGCATGGTCAAGGACATCGTCAAGGCGCCCCCCTCGAAGCGGCGCCTCCTGGCGATGCTGATGGCCGCGGCGCGCGAAGTGAGCGCGATTCCCATCGCCGAAGGCATCGAGAACGAGATCGAGGCGTCCGTCTGCGCCTCCGCGGGTTTCACCCTGGCGCAGGGCTACCTCTTCGGCCAGCCCCTTCCCCTCGCGGCCGTCAGAGAAAACGCCGGACGACGTTGAGGAGAAGCGTCAGGAGAATCGAGAGCAGCACCATCGAGGTGATGGGGATGTAGACCCGCGTGGATTCGCTCTCGTAGCGTATGTCCCCGGGAAGGCGCCCGACCCAGGAGAACCCTCCCCAGTAGATCAGAAGACCGGCGACGGCCAGCAGGGCCCCCAGGCCCAGAAGCAGCAAACCCAACTCGCGGGTTTCCATGTCTCGCGCTCGCCCTGGTCTTCACGGCGGCCGGGCGCCGGTTCACCACTGTCTCGGATCGTATCCGAGTCGCTTCGCCTCCGCCATCTCGCGCTCGGCGTCCCCCCGGCGACCCATTTCGTACAGCGTGACCCCGAGCGTGTAATGCGCGAGCGCCAGATTGGCATCGAGCTCGAGGGCGCTTTCGAGCGCCGTCACCGCCTCTTCGAGGCGACCGGCGGCGCGAAGAGTGAATCCGAGCTCCTGGTGGAGCAGCGGCGCCTCGGGTTTCAGCGTGGTGGCGCTCTGGAGCGCGGAAGCCGCCTCTTCCAGCTCGCCCCTCTCCCGGAGGAGTCTCCCGAGGTGCAGAAGGGAGAGAACGTCCTCGGAGTCGAGAGCGACCGCCCGCCTCAGAGCGCGCGCGGCCTCTTCGTTCTCGCCCGTTTGACGGAGGGCGATCCCGAGCGCGCGCTGAGCGAGCGCATTCTCGGGAGAGAGCGAGACCGCGGTCTCGAGCGCCTCCGCGGCCTCGCGGGGCTCTTGTTTCTCGAGGAGCGACAGACCGAGATTGTAGTAAGCGGTGGTGTAACGCGGCTCGATCGAGAGCGCTTCGCGAAAGGCGGCGATCGCCTCGTCGAGGCGCCCCGACCGGGCGAGGCTCGCGCCGAGCTCCAGCCGATCCGCGGCTGATGGACTCGCTGGATTCGGAGACGGCGGAGGCGCGGCCGGAGGCCGCCGGTGCTCCTCAGCCGGCCTGGCGAGGTCCATCGCCTGGATCTCCGCCGGGGGCGGTTTCTCGGGGTCCCTTTCCGCCGTCGCCGTCACCTGAATCGACGGCTCCTCGCTCGGCGGCGGCGGTGAAAGCAGCGGCCGACGGGTCTCCGCCGGACGAGGAGGCGGAGGGATCGAGTCCAGACCCATATCCGAGCGCAAACCCACTTCCGCCGTCGATAGGAACCAGAAGCCGGCGGAGAGAAGCACCAGGATTCCGATTCCGAGAATCGCAGGCGCGAGGCGCGTTCGCTCCTGCCACGGCGGGAGCGCGGCAGGATAGTGCAGAAACAGGTCCGCGGGATCGGGGTCGCGGGCGGGCTTCGGCGCCGCGGGCGTTTCCACCGGAGCGGGCGGCTTCGCGTTCTGTTTCTGCCGCTCACGGAAACGAAGCCCTTCGAAGCCGTAGTCGCGCTTGGTGCTGAGGACATGCTCCTCGATGACAGTCGCGGCGTTCTCGAGATAGGCGTTGAGCATCGCCTGGCCGGCCACGACGTTGATCTCCCGTGGAAGGCCCTGGGTCAACTGGTGAACCGCCTGGACCGCCTCGGGGGAGAAGACTCCCTGCGGGAGAAGAGCTCCAGCCCTTCGGAGCCGATGGGCGATGTACTCGCCGGTCTCCTCCCGACTCAAGGCCCCGGCGACGTAGCGGACGGCGATCCGCTGACGGAGCGGACGCATCGGACGCTGGCGCAGCCGGTTCAGAAGCTCCGGCTGTCCCACGAGACAGATCTGGAGTAGCGGCCGGTCGTCCTCCTTCAGGTTCGAAAGAAGCCGCAACTCCTCGAGCGCCGGGGACGAGAGGAGGTGCGCTTCGTCGACGATGAGAACCGCCGGATCTTTGGCGGCCGCTGAGGCGAGAAATCCCTCGAGCCGGGCGATGAGCGCGGGCTTCGACTCCGTTCCCTGCGCATCCAGACCGAACCGGCGCAGAACCTCCTCGAGGATCTCACGGGCATCGAGACTGGTGTGCCTTACGAGCGCTCTCGGGGTCTCCGGGGCGAGCGCCGAAAGCATCGCTCGGATCGCCGTGCTCTTCCCCGTCCCGACTTCGCCCACGAGGAGGAAGAACCCTTCCCGATTCTTCAGGGCGTACAGAAAATGCGACAGCGCTTCCCTCAGCTCCCCGCTCGGGAACGGCGGCGGGGCGCCGGAAGCAGGGAGAAACGGGTTCTCTTCGAGACCGAAGTGGTCCGTATACATCCGAACTCTCCGCGGCGGGCGAAGGTAGCCTAGCCGAGTCCGAACCGGTTTTTCACTACGGTATATACCCGAGCGACCGGAGCTCGCGCAGGGTCTTTTCCTGTATCTCCCGGTCGAGCTCCTGGTCGCGGCCGGGAGCCGCCGTTCTCATGATCTCGCGCGAGTAGAGCTCGAAGCGGACGCTCCGCTCGAGATCCAACAGATCCGTCGCCGGCTTTCCGTCCATGGTGCTGCCCACGGGAAGATCGAATAGATGAAGGATCGTCGGGGCGATGTCGTGGACGTTCATCGTGGTGGTTCTTCCCGGGCGGGCGAGGGGGCCGCGCATCAGGAAGATGCCGGAAGGCGGAGGCTCGCTCTCCGGGATGTGATAGTGGTCGTAGCCCCCGGGGTGGAGGCTGAAGCCGTGGTCGGAGACCAGGATGAAATGCGTGTCCTCGCTCCCCGGAGCGGTGACGTAGCTCTCGAGGATGCGCTCCATGTACTGGTAGTAAGGCAGCAGCACTCTCGAGAGCTCTTCCTGGAATCGATCCCTCTCCTCCGGGGCCAGCCTGCCTTCGGCCATCGCCGAGAGCGTCTCTTCGACTCGATCGGGCTCGATGAGATGGAGGGCCACGTGCTGCACGATGTCGGGAAGGCGGAAGTAGACGGCGAAGAAATCGAATCCCTCCGTCCGATAGAGATCGAGCGCGAGGTTCTCGATGAGCGCCTCCTGAGCCACATAGACCCCGTAGTCTTTCAGGACCGGAACGTCGTCGAGGGATTCTTTCGCCTGGAGCGTCCGGTAGATCTCGCCGAGGTCGGGGAGCTTTCGCTCCCGCCGCGCCTCCTCGTAGTCCAGATCGAGGAGCGGCGCAAGCCGGTCGAAGAGCTCCGGAGGATGGACCGTGTCTTTCATCCTGGCGCGGCGCTCGGGGCCGAGGAGCAGCGCCCGGCGGAATCGGTTCGACACCATGATTCCGTCGATGGCGTCCGGAGGATAGGTCACGAACCAGTTGACGACGACGGAGCGCTTGCCGAAGTGATCGAGAATCTGCCAGACGGAAGGCTCGCGGCGCTCGGAGTTGTCGAAGGGAACCGGGAGATCGTTCTCCTTCAGGTAGACGAAGTCGAGAATGCCGTGCTTCTCCATCGTCATCCCCGTGGCGATGCTCGTCCAGATGACGGGGGACTTCGTCGGCTTGAACGTCTCGAGAGGGCCCCAGGCGCTCTCGCTCCGGAGCCGCTCGAGATAGGGAAGCTTCCCCGCGCGGATCGAGGGCTCGATCGTGTCCCACGAGGCGCCGTCGAATCCGAGCACCACCACCTTCGTCGCCTTCGTTGCCTTCGTTGCCGTCATTGGACGCTCGGCGCGCCCGCACGCGATCGTGAGGGCGAGGAGGGCGAAGAGGAGCAGGAGACGCCCCTTCACAGCCGCCCCAGCCTCTCGGTGAGCAGGTCGAAGAAGCCGTCGGCGTCGACTCCGTGCGTCCAGACGGCGTTCGGAGCCTGCCCCGTCACTCCCCA
>DAISKN010000314.1:0-7865 GCA_036820975.1 Acidobacteriota bacterium
TCGAGATCGCGCTTGGCGAGCACGACTCGGCAGATGAGGTCTCGATAGGTGAAAATTCCGCGAAGTCGGTGGTCCTCGATGACAGCGAGAGCGCCGACTTTCTTGTCGTCCATCATCCGGCAGGCTTCCATGACGCTCGTACCAGGCTCCAGGCCATGGACTGCCTGGATCATCAGCCCTTTCAATCCCACGGCACCCTCCTTCGTTGCGCTCCAGTCAAACCAAGGAGACGCCCGAGCGCAAGACTATCGCAATTCCTCGGCCGGCGCTTCCCGGTGCGGCGTGGAGGATCGGCGCGATCCGGTTTCCATGGGTGGGCTCGATGACTTCGAAGGAAGCTCGCGGCGGCGGTTACCGAAAACCCCTTCGAGGTGACGTTGGAGACGGACAACCGAAGGCAAACGCTTATTCCGTTCGGTCGGACGCGGGTGCTGCGCTGGATCCCACCGTACCGCATCCGATACCATGCGGCAGTAAGTCCCTGGGAGGAATATGGTGAGACCGGCAAGTTAACGCCTCTGGAAGTACCGCCTTTTTTTTTCGGAACAACCATGGTTCCAGAGGCCCCATAGCTTCGGAAGGAGGGCTGACATCGTTGATGAAGAGCGACGGGCACAAGGTTCTGGAGAACCGTAGGATCGGGCTCTTCGGCAAGGGCGGGGCTGGGAAAAGCACCGCCGCAGTGCTTCTCGCGCGAACGCTGGTTGAGGTCGGCTATACGGTCTGCGTCCTGGACGCGGATTCCACGAACGTCGGCTTGAATCGGGCTCTCGGCGTCGAGCAGCCGCCGTCACCGCTGATTGCGTTCTTTGGCGGCATGGTCTTCAGCGGGGGTGTGGTGACCTGTCCAGTCGACGACCCGACGCCGCTTGCGGGTGCTGAGATATCGTTGGAGACGATGCCACCGGAGTACGTTGCGCAGCCGGCGCCACACCTCTATCTCTTGACCGCCGGGAAACTCGGGCAGTCGGGGGCAGGCGGAGGCTGCGATGGACCGATCTCGAAGATCGCTCGGGACGTTCGAGTCCAAGTGCATGGGGAGCCCGTCGTGACCTTGGTTGATTTCAAAGCCGGCTTCGAGGATTCGGCGCGAGGAGTGGTCACCGGCCTCGACTGGGCGCTGGTCATCGTCGACCCGACACAGGCGTCCCTGGCGCTCGCATCCAACATGAAGCAGATGGTGGAAGGCATCCGTTCCGGTCAGCTGCCCGCAACGCGCCATCTCGAGAGCCTCGAGCTCGTCGGCGTCGCGAACCGGTTGTTCCAGGAGGCACGATTGCAGGCAGCGTTGGTCGTGCTCAACAGGATTCCCGACGAAACGACGGAGATGTCCCTGAGGCGCATGCTGGCGGGCTACGGCATCGAGCCGATCGGCGTGATCCACGAGGACCCGAGCATCGGCAAGGCTTGGCTGACGGGAACATCCATCGACGTCTCGAGTTGCCGTTCGGACATCGAGGCGATCGTCCAGGAACTCGAAAAAGTAGCGATGGAAGCGGCCCCAACTACTTAGCCGGTGTCGGCTACGTTTGCCTTCCGCCACCGAGTCTCGGTTTCTCCGGCCTCATTGAGCTCCGTTGTCGGGAGGGGTAGGGCACGTTGCGCCCTTCGACGACTGCAGAGGCCTCGATGTTCTGTCTCACCCGACCGATCCACCTCTGTTAGAATGCCTGGCGGTTGTCGGGTCGACCGTCGTTGGATGACAAATGAGCGAATTGACGGAATCAGAGATCCGGGCGCTGCATGAGGCCCTCGACGACGAGTATCGAGCCTGGGCCACCTACGACCAGGTCATCGCTGACTTCGGCGACGTTCCTCCTTTCATCAACATTCGCGATTCCGAGGCGCGGCACATCGAGGCGGTTCGCGCGCTGTTCCTGCGCTACGGCCTGCCCGTGCCCGAGAACCCCTGGCCCGGAAACGTGAGCCGCTACCCCAGCTTGCAAGCGGCCTGCGAAGCGGGCGTGAGCGCCGAGATCGCCAACGGGCAAATGTACGAGCGGCTGATCGCCTCCACCCGCCGCGCCGATATCCTCACCGTGCTCCGCAACCTTCAAGCGGCGTCACAAGAGCGTCACCTGCCAGCGTTTCAGCGCTGCGCGCGGGCTTCTTCCGCCGAGAGTCGATCCGATGGCGGCAGACGGCGCCACCGGCGAGGCAGGGGACGCTCATGAGCGCCATTGCGGAAAAGGGCGGCGGCAGCTTCCATGGCATCAAGTTGCTGTTGTGCGAGAACCCGCTTCCGCCCCTCGACCCAGCGGTGGCCGCGGCACAGGCGGAGGTGCCCCGCAGCAACTATTACACCGAGCCCTACTCGGCGCCGCTGCGTCAGCTCCTGAGCGCCCGCCTCGGCGTGCCCGAGCGGCTCATCCACATCAACGCGGGCTCGGAGCTCATCCTGCGTCAGTTCTTCGACCGCTTCGGCCAGCAGGTGCGGGCAGAGCGGGAGCGCAAAAGGATCAGCCTGCCTGCATCGGCCGGTTGCCCTGCCGGTCGTGCGGGGATCGTGACGTAGAAGCTTCTATGCGGCGGACGCGGCTCCGAAACCGCCGTTCCGCGACGTTGGCACGACGATCGGTTCGCGCAGGGTCGAGACCATGACCGCGACCCATGTGTCGGTCCTGCTGCTGTCCTCCCTGTCCCTGTTGACTACGTGGATCGGTGTGATGCTGGCGCGCTGGCTGCGGGAGAACGCGAAGGCGATCGCCACGGGCATCGGCTTCTCCGTCGGCATCATGCTGTTGATCTCGCTGGTGGAACTGGTCCCCGAATCCGTCGGCATCATCGGAGCCTGGTCCACTCTGTTTAGCTTCGCCCTGGGTTCCGGCCTGGTCTGGTCGGCCCACCTCATCATCCCGCATCGCCATCTGGTCGAGGAGAAGGGGATCGTCGATCCGCAACTCGTGGTATCCGCTTATCTGGTCGCCTTCGGCCTGATCCTTCATGATTTCCCCGAGGGCTTTGCCATGGCGAACGCCTACATCGCCTCACCGGAGCTCGGCGTGCTGGTGGCTCTCGCCATCGCGCTGCACAACGTGCCGGAGGAATTCGCCATGGCGGTGCCGGCCGTCATGATCAGCCGCCGATCGTTCCTCTACGGCGCGGCCCTGCTCTCCGCCCTGGCGGAGCCCTTGGGTGCCGTTCTGGGCCTCGTGGCCGTCGGGATCGCTCCCAGCCTCAACGGCAACTTCATGGCCTTCGCGGCCGGAGCGATGACGTTCGTTTCCGTGCACGAGTTGTTTCCGATGGCGAGGCGCTACCGGCGCCCCGGACGGTTCGCGGCAGGAATGATGCTGAGTGTACTGGTGTATGCTCTGCTGGCAATGATCACAGCATGAGGGGCCGGGGAGTTCGCTACGCAGGGTCACGGGTCCGCCTCGTCCGACCCGTTGGTCCTCGGTTAGAATTTCCCATCGGTCCGCGGGGACGTGATGTGTCCAACGTCGAAACCCGGCCCCGGCTTCCGACGCGGGCCTTGCCAGAAGTCCGCCGATGGAGGACCTGTTCAAGCTTGGCGACGAGTTGGGTCCCGCCGTCCACGTGTACGAGCCCTCGATCGGGCTGAAAGGCATCCTGGTCGTCGACAACGTGGCCACGGGCACTTCGATCGGCGGCCTGCGCATGGCGGTGGACGTGAGCCTGGAGGAGTGCGCCCGGCTGGCGCGCGCCATGACTCTAAAGAACGCGGCGGCGGGGCTGCCGCACGGCGGGGGCAAGTCCGTGATCTTCGCCGATCCCAGGATGGAACGCCCGAGGAAGGAACAACTGCTGCGCGCCTTCGCTTCTGCGTTGCGCAACGAGACGGAATACGTTTTCGGTCCGGACATGGGCACGGACGAGACCTGTATGGCCTGGATCCAGGACGAGATCGGCCGCTCGGTGGGACTGCCCCGCGAAGTGGGTGGCATGCCGCTCGACGAGGTCGGGGCGACCGGCTGGGGTTTGAGCCATGTCGCCGAAGTCGCGGCGGGCTACGTCGGCCTGAAGCTGCGCGGCGCGCGCGTGGTGGTCCAGGGCTTCGGCGCCGTGGGCAAGCACGCGGCACGATTCCTTTCAAACCAGGGAGCCCTCCTGGTCGGCGCGTCCGATACCGGGGGCACGGTGTACGACCCCGCCGGGCTCGATCTCGGCAGGCTCGTCTCGCTCAAGGAGGCGGGCAAGAGCCTGCGCGACTATGCGGGCGGCGAGCATCTGGATCGCGATGCGGTCATCGATCTCGAGTGCGATATCTGGATACCGGCGGCGCGGCCGGACGTGGTGCACGAGGACAACGTGCAGCGGCTGCGCACCCGGCTGGTGGTGGAAGGCGCGAACATCCCGTTCCGTGAGCGGGACCCGTTGCGCCGGCAAACCGTCATGCCTTGGCCGACGACGGTCCGCTAGGTGACGAGTTGACTCCGGGAGGACAGGGAACTAGTCTGACTCTGGAAAATTCGCCTCGCGGGCGGGTGGCGGGGCATTCATCGGTGAGGCATTCACTTCTCGCCGGAGCCGCGGACGATCGAGGAGATCGACGTTCTCGCGCCGACGCTCTCCGAACGGCGCGCCTAGCCGGCAACACAGCCAGGAGGATTGGCCTATGACCACGGACGAAGGAATGGAGATCCCGCTCCAGGTGGGAAGCGAGCTTCGCATCGCCGAAGGCGGCGCGGTCGTCATCAGCAACCCCGGCCTTTTCGTGACGTAAATCATCACCCTCGAACACGAGCTCGCTCCCGGCTTACCGAGGACCTCATCAAGAGTGGGACTGAATCCCGAATGGCGGACTATAGCGACGTCATGACCGTCCGTCAGTGCGTCGAACTCGTGGCGTTTCGCACTCCCGGCACGAATAGTCCGAGCATCGTGGACGTGTCTCTCGAGCCGCAAGCCGGGTCACCGTGTTCGGATGGCCGCCTCCGGTGCGCGCCATTCCTTTACCCCGGCGCCGGTTGCCGATGTCGGCGCTTCCCTTCACAGTAGGATGCGGGAGGACTCGATCATGGAGCAGGGGCCGCGGGGCGAGCCTCAGGCCATTTCCGCGCCGACGGTCTTCGGGCCGGTGCCCTCGCGCCGTCTCGGACGGAGTCTCGGAATCGGCAACGTGCCGGTGAAGACCTGTTCCTATTCGTGCGTCTATTGCCAGGTCGGCCCGACGCCCGCGACCGAGATCGAGCCCCGGAGGTTCTGGCCCCCCGGCGCGGTCGTCGATGCGGTGACGCGCCACGTCCAGAAGCTTCGCGAGCGAGGTGAGGGCATCGACTTCCTCACGTTCGTTCCCGACGGCGAGCCGACGCTCGATCTCGGCCTCGGCGAGGAGATCGACGACCTCCGGGCGCTCGAGATCCCGATCGCCGTCATCTCGAACGGCTCTCTGACCTGGCGCGAAGACGTGCGCGCGGCGCTTTCGAAGGCCGATTGGGTCTCGCTCAAAGTCGATGCCGCGGACGAGGCGACCTGGCGAAAGGTCAACCGGCCGTACGCCTCGCTCGGAATGTCCACGGTTCTCGAGGGGATGCTCGAGTTCGCCAGGGAGTTTCGCGGGAAGCTCGTGACCGAGACGATGCTGGTCCAGGGCTTGAACGACGGCGAGGCAGCGATCGAGACGGTGGCCGCGTTCGTGGAGCGTCTGCGGCCGGCGATCGCCTACCTCGCCGCGCCGACGCGTCCGCCCGCGGAGCCGTGGGTGCGGCCCGCGGACGAGGATGCGTTCAATCGGGCGTTTCAGCGCTTCTCCCAGGGGCTGCCTCACGTTGAGCTGATCACCGGATTCGAGGGCACCGCCTTCGGCGCCACCGGCGACGTCGTCCAGGATCTCCTGTCGATCACCGCAGTCCATCCGATGCGTGAAGACGCCGCTCTCGCACTCCTGGCCAAGAGTCGGGCCGACCGCGGAGTGCTCGATCGCCTGGTGGCGGAGGGTCGGTTGAGGCCGGTCACCTACCGGGACCACGTCTTCTACGTTCGCCGGTTCGCATGATCCCCCAGGCACGCGAGCGATGATGGCGCAACCCGTCCTTCAACGGGCCTTCGGGCCGAAGACCAGCGAGCTCGAGGTGGAGATCGTCGAGCGGAAGGGCCTCGGCCATCCCGACACCCTTTGCGACGCGATCATGGAGCGGGTGGCGCAGGCCCTCGCCCGCATGTACCTGGAGCGAACCGGCGCCGTCCAACACTTCAACTGTGACAAGGCCCTTCTCGCCGCCGGCGACGTGAGCCACGCGTGGGGAGGCGGGTCGGTCGTCGAGCCGATGCGCCTCATCATGGGGGACCGCGCGACGATGACCTGGAACGGCGAGAGTCTGGATGTCGCCGGCATCGCCGTCGAGACGGCGCGGGATTGGATTCGCGGTCACCTTCGACAGGTGGATCCGGTCGCGCACGTCTCGTACGAAGTCGCGATGAAGCCGGGGGCGCCGGAGCTTACGGGCTTGTACGCGCGGGAAGTCGTATCGAACGACACCTCGGCCGCCGTCGGCTATGCGCCCATGACCGAGACGGAGAGGCTGGTCCTCGAAACGGAGCGTTTCGCGAACTCCCCTGGCTTCAAGGACTCGTTTCCGGAAACGGGCGAGGACGTGAAGGTCATGGGAGTCCGGTCGGGGCGGATACTGAATTTGACGATGGCCGTGCCTCTCGTGGACCGCTTCCTCGCCGACGAGCAAGACTACTTCGAGCGCAAGGAGCGAGTGCGCGACGCCCTTCTCTCGCACCTGCGCCCGCGACTCGGGGAGCTCGAGGAGGTGTCGCTCACGGTCAATGCCACGGATCGGCCGGGCGCCGGGCTCGCGGGGATTTACGCGTCGGTTCTGGGCGTGTCCGCCGAGAGCGCCGATTCCGGGGAGGTCGGCCGCGGCAACCGTGGAAACGGGCTCATCTCGTTCAGTCGGCCCGGGGGCTCCGAAGCCATTGCGGGCAAGAACCCTATCGGTCACGTCGGCAAGATCTATGGGATGCTTGCCTTCGCGCTGGCCGACAGGCTGGTCGCGAGTCTCCCGGCGCTGGAAGAAGTCACGGTGTGGATGTGCAGCCGGATCGGACAGCCCCTCGATCGACCGCAGCAGATCTTCCTGCTGACGCACCTCGCTCCCGGCGCCGTGCCTGGCGATATCGAGGCCGCTGCCCGGGACATTGTCCAGGACGAGCTTTCGAACCTGCCCGCCTTTTGTCGTGCCCTCGCGAGAGGCGAACGGCAAGTGCCCTGATTCGCGTCTCGTCCCGAGTCAGCGCTTCAGGACCTGATGGATCTCGAGAAGACGCAGCAGCCCGGTCTTGGTGATCATTCCCGAGAGTCTGCCGTCCTCGAGGATGAGGAGCCTTCCTACGCTCGGCGGTGAGAGTCTCTCCAACGCTTCCAGAAGAGAGGCGTCCTTCGAGATGACGCGAGAAGGGTCAACGGGCCGCATGCGATCGCGCACCTTGTGCGCGGCGAGCTCGGGCTCGGGAATCCCCGCGAGGTCTTCGATCGAGATCAATCCGACGGCGCTCCCGCCTTCCGCAACCGGAAACCCGCGATAGCCGTAGCGCAGGAAATAGCGATTCACCAGGTCGCTCAGAGTCAGGTCCGGAGATACGGTCACCGGCGACGGAATCATCACCTCGCCCACCTTCATCGACTCCAGGATGCGCATGAGGAACATCTGCTCGTATCCAGAAGCCGCCGATCCTCTCAGGAACATGCCGATGAAGATGAGCCAGATCCCGCCGAGGAGAGCGCCGCGGAAGATCAGCAGGGCGCCGAGGAACATGAGGCTCACGGCGAAGGCCTTCCCCAGGTCGGTGACCAGGCGGGTGGCGCGCTCGAGCGAGCCGGTGCGCCCCCAGACGATGGCCCGGAGCACTCGCCCTCCGTCGAGGGGAAAGCCGGGGATGAGGTTGAAGATGCC
>DAISKN010000315.1:0-7830 GCA_036820975.1 Acidobacteriota bacterium
CCCCGGCGACTAGCGCCGCCACCGCCAGGAACGTATAGGGGTCCAGGGGCTCCACCTCGAAGAGGAGCCCCGACATCGCGCGGGCGAGAACCGAGGCGGCAACGGCTCCGGCCGCAATCCCCGCGAAGACCGGCCGCATGCCTTCCCGAACCACCAGTGCCACCACGGACCCCGCCTGGGCCCCGAGGGCCATCCGGATGCCTATCTCGCGCACCCGCCGCGCCGTCGATTGGGAGACGACTCCCCCAACCCCGACGGTCGCGAGCACCAGCGCCACGAGCGCCGATGCGGCGAGCAGAGCCAGGAGGAAGCGCTCGCGGGCGAGCGATGACGACACCATGTCCTCGAGCGTGGTGACATCGTAGAGAGGAAGCGCCGGGTCGAGGGCCTGAAGCCGGGAGCGCACGAGGTCCGAGAGCGCTTCGGGATTCATGTCGCTCCGCACCAGAAGGTGCAACGCGAGGGCATCCTCCTGCGCTATGGGAGCGTAGAAGGTGGGCGCCTCCTCGAGTGCCAGCGTCTCGTCGCGCACGTTTCCGACCACCCCTACGATCTCGCGCCACCGGGAATCGGGCCCGGGCACGCGGTCGAACACGACGCGCTTGCCGACGGGATCCTCGCCGGGGAAATACCTCTCGGCCAGGGCCTGGTTCACGATCACCGCCAGAGGGGCCTCGGCGCCGTCGGACCAGACGAAATCGCGTCCCCGCAGCAAGGGCACGCGCATCGTCCGGAAGAGCGCGGGAGTGGCTTCATCATGGCGCACGTCGATGCCGAAGCGGTCGGAAGGCCACCCCTCCGCGGTGAAGTCGCTGGTCCAGCCGAATTGCCTGAAGGGAAGCCCTCGAGTCGCGCCGGCGCTCTCGACACCGGGGATGGCGGCGGCCGATTGGACGAAGCTCTCGACGAAGCTCTCCCATCGGGCGGGGCTATCGTAGCGCGTCGAGGGAACCGACACCCTGGCCACGAGCACGTTCTCCGGGTCGAACCCGGGAGCGACCCGCGTCAATCCCCAGAGCGTTCGAATCATGAGTCCCGCGCCCACGACGAGAGGGAGGCTGAGCGCCACCTCGAGCGCGACGAGCGTGGCGGTAGCCCGTTTCGAGCTTCGCGAGGTGGAGGCGCCTCGGGCGCCGGGAGCGAGGCCTTCTTTCCGTTCCGACGCGGCGAATCGCCACGCGGAAACGAGTCCCACCAGGAGGGCTCCGAGAAGGCTCACGCCGAAGGCGAGCGCGACTACGGTTACATCGGCTCCTACCTCGTCGACGCGGGGCAGCTTCTCCGGGCTCAAGGCGAGGATCGGCCGCAGGATCGAGACTCCGAGGAGGACTCCGAGAGCTCCCGACGCCACGCCAAGAAGAAGTCCGTCCGCGAGTCCCAGAAACAAAAGCCTCCTGCGGCTCCCTCCGAGCGCGCGGCGAATTCTCATCTCCTCCGCGCGGCCGGCGTTCCTCGCGAGCATCATGTTCGCGACGTTGATGCAGGCGATCAGGAACACGAAGAGGACCGCGGCCATGAGAATCTGGAGGGGCCGCCTCGTGTCCCCCACCACCCACTCGTGCAGCCCCGTGGCGCCGCTCTTCATGAGGCGGTTGGTCTCGGGATACTGCAGCTCGAGGCGGTCGGCGATGGCGGCGATCTCCGCTTCGGCCTCTTCCAGGGAAACGCCGTTCCGCAGTCGGCCGAGGACGAACATCGAGTGCGCTCGCCGAAAGAAAACCCTCGACCGGAACTCGGGCTTCCACCCCACGGGGACCCACAGATCGGCGTCGCGGTAAGGGTAGCGGAAGCTCTGCGGCATGACTCCGATGACCCGATGGGAAACGGAGTCGAGTGTGACGGCGCTCCCTACGATCGACGGGTCGCCTCCGAAGCGGCGCAACCAGAGCCCGTGGGAAAGGACGGCCACGGGCTCGTTCCCCTCCCAGGTGTGGCTCTCTTCGAAAACCCGGCCCTCGATCGGAGGAACGCCGAGGACCTCGAAGAAAGCGCCAGTGACCGCGCTCGCCCGCACGACCGTCGGCTCACCCTCCACCACGAGCGACAGCTCGTCGAGCCACGAGTTGTATCCCGCCATTTCGTCGAAGCTCCGGGACTGCTCCTTCCAGTCGAGGTAGTTCGCGGGGGCCACCTGCGCTTTGTACCAGCCCCGCTCGGAGTTCTTCTCCCAGAGCGTCACCAGACGATCCGGCTCCGCGAACGGGAGCGGACGAAGCAGGACCGCATGGAAGACGGAGAAGATGGCGACGATCGCACCGACTCCGAGAGCCATCGCCAGGACGGCGATCGCGGTGAAGGCGGGATGTCTCGTCAAGCCCCGAGCGGCGATGCGAAGGTCGTGAAGGACTCGATCCACGGCGCCTCCTCTTTTCCCGGGCCGCGGAGCCCGCGGCCTCCGGGCGGGTCGGAATCGCTCGAGCCGCAGCCGCACACCGGCGGTGACGAGCCCGGAGACCTCGCGAGCCAAGAGCAGCCCTCGACGCCGGCGGGCTCTCTCCACCCTCTCGAGAATCGTGGCCACGATCTCCGCTCCGTAGCGAACACGGACTACTTCGGGATAGGCCAGGAGCAGGAGGCGGAGAACGCGGTTCACGGCTTCCGGCTCACCGTGGCCTTCACCAGGGCCTCGAGCTGGCGGGCGCCCACGAGCTTCTTGCCGCGGGCGACTGCGAGCAGCGACGCGCGACGCCGGGTCTCGGCAAGCGCCCTTCCGCGGCCGTCGGGCGTCAGACGATAGTAGCGGCGCCTCGAGTCCGAGGCGGAAGCGTTTCGCTCTTCCTCAAGGAGTCCTTCCTGCTCCAGCCGCTGGATCGCCAGGTACAGCGTGCCGGTACTCGATTTGAGCGATCCCCCCGAGCCTTCCTCGATCTCCTTGAGGATGCCGTAGCCATGCTTCGGCCCGTCGGCGAGGGCCACCAGAATCTGAAAGGACAACGGGGTGAGAGGCAGGCGGGAATCCATGCCACTATCTAGCCGACGAATAGATTGATTGTCAACTTATTGCTAAACGATACCATTTTGATATCATTCTCCAAGACCCCCGAGGCGGAGCTCCCATGATCGAGGAAAAAGCGAAATCCGCGCTCTCCGGCTGGCTCGCGCTGGCGGTCCTGCTGCCGCTCGCCGCCGGCTCTGCGTATCTCATGGTCGAGGCGTTCGAACGGGACCCCTGGGCGGGACTCGGCTGGATGTTTCTTCTCATCTTCGCCGCCGTCTGTCTCGGAGGGCTGTTCGTGGTGCACCCCAATCAAGGTCTGGTGCTCCAGCTCTTCGGCGCCTACGCCTATACCGCGAGGAACCCCGGGCTCCGCTGGGCGAACCCCTTCTACTCCAAGCGCCGGATCTCGCTCCGGGTGCGGAACTTCGAGAGCGAGAAGCTCAAAGTCAACGACGCCGACGGCAATCCGGTGGAGATCGCCGCGGTCGTCGTCTGGAAAGTGGTGGATACCGCCGAGGCCTGCTTCGAGGTCGACGACTACGAGAACTACGTGCGCGTTCAGAGCGAGGCCGCGATGAGAAACCTCGCGACCCGCTATCCCTACGACGCCCACGACGAGTCCGAGGTCTCGCTCCGCAGCAATACGGCTGAGGTCGCGGAGGACCTCAAGTCGGAGATACACGCCCGGCTCTCCAAAGCCGGGGTCCGGGTGCTCGAAGCCCGGATCAGCCACCTCGCCTACGCGCCCGAGATCGCCGCCGTCATGCTGCAGCGCCAGCAGGCCTCGGCCATCATCGCCGCCCGGCAGAAGATCGTCGAGGGCGCGGTGGGCATGGTGGAGATGGCGCTCGCGAGGCTCCAACGCGAGAAGGTGGTCGAGATGGACGAGGAGCGCAAGGCGGCCATGGTGAGCAACCTTCTCGTGGTTCTCTGCGGGGAGCGGGCGGCGCAGCCGGTACTGAACACCGGAAGCCTTTATCAATAGACCCGTGGCGGAGCGCAAGACATTCCTTCTCCGGATGGAGCCGGAGATGCTGGAAGCCCTCCAGATCTGGGCGAACGACGAGCTCCGGAGCGTGAACGCCCAGATCGAGTTCCTGCTGCGGGACGCGCTCCGGAAGTCGGGCCGCTTGAGACTGGCTCGGCGACGCCCACCCTCGCCGCGGAAGGACTGACGCCTGCGTCCGCTTCGAGACCGAGCTCTCCGAGAAGATGCCAAAGCGGGGCTCGTCGTGGAGCCCGCGTCGTCTGACGTTCAGGTCGCCGACGGGGCGCATCTCAAAGGGGTCGGCCATTCCCTCGTCACCTTCACCCGCCACAGATGCTCCGGGGTTATTCCCCGAGAATCCTCTTACAATGCCGCGTCCAAGGAGTTCAATTGAGCAAAGCCAGGCCGCTCGTCGTCGTCGCGATTTTTTTCGTCACCGTAGTCACTGCCGATGCCCAGGGCTGGGAGGTCTCGCTTCTCGCGGGGTGGACCGCGCCCAGTTTCGAGGAGGAATTCGTTTACGACCCGGACATCGACCTCCCGAACGTTCCCGGCGGGAGCATTCACCAGGAAGGCATCTTCCGCCTCGAAGCCAAGGGAAGCTTCGCCTTCGGCGGGAGTGTCGCCTACTTCTTCAACCGGCATGTGGCCATCGAGGGCCGCGTCGATACCATCGATATCGGTATCGACACACTCGGGCCTCGCTTCGAAGCCGCGGTGCCGGTCCTGCCGCGCTTCGGTGCGACCGCGGTGCTCGATGTCGGTAGCGGCACCATCAACGTCGAAAGGCTGTTCCCGCTGTCGTTGAATCTCAAAGTGCGTACCGGCGGCACTGCGCGGTTCATGGCTTCCGGGGGGCTAAGCTATCTGCCTCGGGTACGCTTCGACGCCTTCCAGCCTGTGAGCCTGGCGATTGGAGGAACGGGCATCCCCCTTGTCGAGATAGCGCGGGTCGTGCTCGAGGCCGGAGCGGTCGACTCGGGGGAGAGCCGCTGGGGATTCAACGGCGGGGCCGGTGTCGAGATCGGCGTCGCACCGAATGTGTCGATCGTCGGCGAGGTCCGCGTCCACAATTTCCTGCCGCAGGCGTTCGCCTGGGAGCGCTCCGCGGACCCAGCTTCCCCAATCGAGGAAATCCTGCTCGAAGCGCTGGCGCGGCTCCCGCCGGGCGAGGTGGAGCTGGTCTATTTTCAAGCGACGGGTGGCGTCGCGTTCCGCTTCTAGTGCTCGTGCTTTCTCGAGCCGCGGCCAGGTGGTAACGCCCGAGCACCTCGATTGGGTCCACGCTGGAATCATCCTGGCGCGGTGTCAGCATCGCCACCGGAACATCGAGCCCAGAGACCACATCAATCACATTCTCATCTTGCCCGGCGCCGTGAAGCTCGACGCCGACCTGGTGACGGAGCGGACGATGCTTTGGCCGGCGGAGGAGCTAAGCCAGGCTCCCTCCGCAGGAGCTTCCGGCGCCGGCGGTGCATCCGAAGCAGTGGCGGCCGGTCGCGATTCGACGGCTCAAAAGCGAGCCGGCGTCGAGGTCTCGAACGTGCATCGGACGCCCGTCTTCGCCGACGATCGGAATCTCGAGCATCTGATTGAAGTCGCAGTCGAAGAGCCGCCCGTCCCAGGAGACGGAGATGGTGTTGCGGCACATGAGGTCGGAAACCGTGGCGGGATTGAACGCTCGAACCAGGGTCTCCATGTAGGCATGAAGGTTTCCGCTCGACTCGAGCCACTCGAGGTAGCGGGAGATCGGCATGTTGTTGAGCGTAATGAGCCGGTCGAACCGGACGCCGTGCTCGCGCCCGAGTCCGTCCTTCCACTCACGCTCGAGACTCGTCTGGTTTCCCGCGAGAAACGCCCCGACGGGATTGGCCATCAAGGTGAGGCGCTTTCGCGAGTCACCTCGCCCGTAGCCCACCGCGTTCAATCGCCGCAGCGCCTCGATCGAGGCCCCGAACGTCCCCTCTCCCCGCTGACTGTCGGTTCCCCGCCGACGCCAGTGAGGGAGGGACGCCACGATTTCCACGCCGCGGTCGCCCAGCCATTCGGGAAGATCCCGCGAGCGCGGAAGGAGAAGAACGCTCAGGTTGCAGCGGTCGATGACGTGCTTGCCCCGGGCGACGGCGCCCTCCACCAGGTAGCGGAAATGCGGATTGAGCTCCGGGGCTCCGCCGGTGATATCCACCGTATGGGCGCCGCTCCGATCGAGGGCGTCGAGACAGGCTTCGACGGTCGCGCGCTCCATCTGCTCCGCCGCCCGATCGGGGCCGGCGTCGACGTGGCAGTGTCGGCACGTCATGTTGCAGAGCTTGCCCACATTGATCTGGACGATCTCGATGGCCACGGGCCGCAGAATGCCTTGCTCCGAGGCAGAAAGAGAGAGCGCGAAATCGCCGCGGTGCGGGGCGCGGCTCAAGTCGAGGGCGTCGAGGAGCGCGCGCTGGCGGGATGCCGGCGCCAGCGGATGCGCGCGAGCTCGAAGCGAAGTGGTGCCCCGCGGGCCTTCGAGCTCGAGCGGGCTCGTCGAGCTCACATCGAAGCTTTCTTCACGTGCTCGAGCATCTGCAGGCCGTGGACCAGCGAGGCGCCGCCGCGTATGGCCGTCGCCACGTGGACCGCTTCCGTCATCTCCTCGAGATCGGAGCCCTTTTGCAGGCACTCGTGGCTGTAGGCGTCGATACAGTAGGGACACTGCACCGCGTGCGCGACCGCGAGGGCGATGAGCGCTTTCTCTCGTTCCGTGAGAGCGCCGGCGGCGAACACCGCTCCGTAGTAGTCGAAGAATTTCTTCGCGAGATCGCCGCCGCCTTCCGCGATGTCGCCGAAATGCGGGAGATGATCCCGATTGTAGTAGCCTGCGGCCATCGATTCCTCCTCGCGCGGCCATTCTAGCATCGGCCGCATGGGAGCACCGCGTCCTCAGTCCGCTTCGAGACCGAGCTTTCCGAGGAGCTTCCGGTAGCGGGGCTCGTCGTGGAGGGGCTCGAGCCGGGGGTCCACTCCGACGTGCACCAGAAATCCGTCCCTTTCCTCGTACGCTCTTTCGAGCGCCTCGAGCGAGCCGGCTCGGTCCCCGAGCTCGAGCCTCAGGAGCGCGACGCTGTACGGGCTCACGTAGAGCTTCGATGACGCGGCCAGAAGCCTCTCGAGATACCACTGCGGCCACGCGCCATCGTCCTCGTGAAGGCGGGCCTGGACCGCCGCCATCTCGTCGACCAGCCCTTCGATGGCGAACAGGTTGAAGGGGTGGGCGACGGCCCGCCAATGCTTGAGACGGATGCCGTGCGACGGGCCGCGCTGCTCGATCTCCTGGCTGGGGATGCCGTAGTAGCTGTCGAGCTTGATGCCGGAATAGGTCAGGCTGCCGCCGTCGCCGACGACGCAGTGCCGCCATCCCGCGATCTTGCCGTCCTTGCCCAGCGCCGCCTCGACGCACTGATAGGTCTGCGGCCGGAACATGCCGTAGGCGATGTCCTCCTCGCGGGTCCAGATCATCTTCACCGGCTTCTTCACGTCGCGGGCGATCAGCGCCGCCTCGATCGTGTAGTCGGTGATCGTGCGCCGGCCAAAGCCGCCGCCCATGTACTGCTGGTGGTGGACGACCTGCGACGGCTTGAGGCCGAGCGCCTGGGCGATCTTCGCGCGCGAGGAGTCCGGCGCCTGGGTGCCTTCCCAGACTTCGAGACGGTCGCCGGCGTCGTTGAAGCGGGCGACGCCGTTCAGCGGCTCCATCTGGGCGTGATAGCCGTAGTCGCTCAGGAAGCTCGCCTTGTACACCTTGGCGGCGCTGGCGAAGGCCGCCTCCACGTCGCCGGTTTTCTTGACGCTGGTCTTCTCCGCCGACGCATCGTGCGACAGCGCGGCATAGGTCTTGTTCAGCGCCTCCTCGGAATTGTAGCCGGAG
>DAISKN010000316.1:0-7819 GCA_036820975.1 Acidobacteriota bacterium
TGGGCCAGATCGGCTCGCCCGTCTCCCGGTTCAGCGCGTAGACCCAACCCTGCTTGGTCGCCTGGAAGATGCCTTTGATCTTCTTCCCGTCGACGGTGACGTCCATCAGCACCGGAGCCGTGGGCGTGTCGTAGTTCCAGATGTCGTGATGGACGAACTGGTAGTGCCACTTTCGTTTGCCGGTCTGGACGTCGAGCGCGATCAGGCTGGTGCCGAAGAGGCCGTCACCCGGACGAAAGCCCCCGTAGTAGTCGATGGTGCCGCCGTTGGTCGGAATGTAGACGAGGCCAAGCTCCGGGTCGGCCGACATCGGCGCCCAGGACGACACGTCCCCCGACCATTTCCAGGCGTCGTTCTCCCAGGTCTCGTGCCCGAATTCTCCGGGACGCGGAATGACGTGGAACTTCCACTTGAACGCGCCCGTGCGGGCGTCGTACGCGAGGATGTCTCCGGGGACCATTTCCTTCCGGGTTTGTTCGTAGCCCTGCTCGGCGGAGTTCCCTACCACCACCGTGTCGTTGACTACGATTGGCGGCGAGGAGCTGGTGATGTACCCGATCTCGATGGGAATTCCCATGTAAGGGTCATAGGGCTTTTTCCAGTTCTGCCACTGACCCCAGTCCTGGATCAGATCCCACACCAGGTCGACGGTGCCCGACTTCGGGAACCCCGGGATGTCCACGGGTTTGCCCCAGTTCTCGAGGGGCCGTCCGGTGTCGGCGTCGAGAGCGTGCAGAAAGAAGCCGGGGGTCGTGATGTAGACCACCCCGCGCCCGTCGATCTCGGCGTAGGCGACTCCCTTGCCGTAGCCCTTCCGCATCGAGTACTCGTAGCGGTACGTGTTGGGCTCGGTGAAGCTCCACAGCAACTCTCCCGAAGCCGGGTCGAGGGCGATCACGTGCCGGCGCTCGCCGGTGACGGTGATCAGCTTGCCGTCGACGTAGCTCGGCGTCGCCCGCGAGGTGCTGGGACCGAAGCTTCCCGCATGGAATCGCCAGGCGAGCTTGAGGTCCTTGAAGTTGGACGCGTTGATCTGATCGGCCGGCATATACCGCGTGTGCCACGCATCCCCGCCGAGGAAGGTCCACTCGCCCTCCTGGACACCCGGTCCCTGAGCGCTGGAAGGCATCGACAGACAAAGCAGGCCGAGCAGTGTCAGCGTGATTCGAAGCAAGTTCGGCCGGTGCAAAGACCGTCCGCGCAGGTACTTACCCATAATCATCTTTCCTTCACTCTGAAGAGTCTGACCGGTTGAAGGGTGCAGCCCCCGTGGATTGGGGTGGCGCCACCGTGCAGCATGCAACGTACTCTAGCATCGACCACGGGCTTCAAGGAATACCCACGGTTTTCGTGAAAAAATCCCACCACCCCATCTGGTCGAGGAGCATTGTATCGTGATGACTTCCGCGGTTCGAGCTCTTTGAAGTCGGGTTCCCCCGCGCACCGCGCCGAATTGAGTGGTTCACAAATGCGCTGGTTCGGCTCCGCTACGGTTCCGGAACGTGGAATCCTCTCTGGCCTCTCGCCTTCGCTGGCCTGCTCCTTGCGGTACCCGTGTCGTCCCAGGAAGACTTCACCCTCCTCACCTCCGCTCCGAGCGCGGACCGCACAACTGGCGCATGCAGGCCGTGGACAAAGCCGGCAACGTCTCCGAGCTGAGCCCGGAGACGTTCACGCTCATCGTTCGCTGATCCGCCCGACGGCTCGCTCAGTCCAGGTGGAGCGTTGTCTTGGGGTCCAACCGCGCCGCCCGGCGCGCGGGTAAGGCGCAGGCGAGGAGCACCGTCGCCGTCGAGATCGCGACGGCGACCAGAATCGCGCCGGGCTCGGACGGCGAGGTCTCGAAGAGCACCGTCGTGAGGAACCGCCCTCCGAGGAGTGCGCCCACGACTCCTAGAACCGCGCCCGCCATCGCGAGCCGTAGACCGCTTCCGAGGACGAGAGCGAGGATGCGGCTCCGGTCGGCTCCGAGAGCCATGCGGAGTCCCATCTCCCGCTGTCTCTGGCCGACGCTCTGGGCGACGACCCCATAGAGGCCGATTCCGGCGAGAAGGAGAGCGACGGCGCCGAAGACCGTCATCACGACGGTGCTGAAACGATCGTGCGCGAGGGAGCTCCCCGCGAGCTCCGACATGGTCTGAAGGCTGTGAACGGGCTCGCTCGCGTCCATCTCCAGGACCTTGGCGCGCACGACGGGGGCGAGCTCGAGGGGCGATGACCCCGGAGCCATTCGAATCACGAGGTTCATCGGAAGGTACGGGTTCTGCGCGTGGGGGATGTAGGCCTCGGGCGCGGGCTGGCTCCGGTATCCCTCGAACCGGGTGTCGCCGGCGACGCCTACGATTTCGTACGCAGCGTGGTAATCCTGATAGTCCAGTATCAGCCGCTTTCCGACCGGGCTCCCCCCCGGCCAGGTCCGCCGCGCCATCGTCTCGTTCACGATCAGGACCCTCGGCTTCGTGCGGTCGTCGCGTTCGTCGAAGATGCGTCCTTCGAGAAGGGGAATGCGCATCGTCTCGAAATAGCCGGTCGTCGTCATCCGCAGCCGCACGCCGGGACCGCCTCCAGCGGGTCTCGGCTCGCCGTCGCGCCAGAACGGCCGGTCGAAATCGACGTCGACCGAGTCCATGGGGAGAGCGGTGGAGCCCCCGGCGGCCTCCACCCCGGGAAGCGACCGGATCTCGGAGAGAAGCGCCGAGTAATAATGATGCGCTCCCCCCTTCCGATACTTGTCGTCATCGAGCCGCATCCGGACGACGAGCAGATTCTCCGGATCGAACCCGGGGTCGACTTCGAGGACCCGGGTGAAGCTCCGCAGAAAGAGCGTCGTTCCCACGAGAAGGACGACGGAGAGGGCGATCTCGGAAACGACGAAGGCACTTCGCAGACGAAGACGGCGCCGGTCGAGGGAGACGACGCCACCGGAGCCCTTGAGGCTCTCGGAGGGCGCGGCGGTCGCGCTCTGGAAGGCGGGTGCGATGCCGCTCAGGAGTCCGGCGGCGGCGGAGGCGGCGAGCGCGAACGCGAGGACCCGCCAATCGAGCACGGTCTCCTCGATGCGGAAGATATCTCCCGGCTGGAGCCGAACCAGGAGCGCCACGCCCGCCCATGCGATCGCGACACCGAGCAACCCCCCCGCGATCGCGAGAAGCACGCTTTCGAACAGAAGCTGTCGAGCGAGCCTTCCGCGGGAGGCCCCGAGAGCGGTTCGGACGGCGAGCTCGCGGCTGCGGGCGGAGGAGCGCACGAGGAGCAGACCGGCGACGTTGGCGCAGGCGAGAAGGAGCAGGAAGAGAACCGCGCCCGCGAGAACGAGGAGCGCCGGCTCGGCCGTTCCCACGAGGACTTCCCGAACGGGCACGAGAGCGACGCTCCAGCCTCGATTGGTCGCGGGATGGGCCGCCGCGAGACCTTCGGCGATGGCCTCGGTCTCCTCTCGTGCCTGGCTCAGGGAGAACCCGGGGGCGATGCGCGCCGCCGCCTGCAGGAATCGCCAGTCGCGGGGAGGGCCGGAGTGATGAGCGTAGTCGCGCTCGAAGTCCCACGGCTTGAAGAGCTGGACTTCGCCCTCGAGCGTTCCTGGAGTGCGGAAGGACGCGGGCATCACCCCGAGAACGCGCCAGGAAGCATCCTTGAAACGGACGTCGCGCCCGACGATCGACTCCTCCCCTCCGAAGCGCCGCTGCCAGAGCTCGTAGCTCAAGAGAGTGACCCTCTCTCCGGAGGCCACCTCGGCGGGCCCGAACGCGCGGCCGAGGAGGGGCGCGACTCCGATCGCGTCGAAGAAATCGGCGGTGACCATGGCGCTCGGGACTTCCTCGGTTTCGTTCCCGGAATCCCCGAGGAGCGTCGTGTGCTCGATCCACCAGGCGGCGACTTCCGATAGGCTCCGGCTCTCGCGCCGCCAGTCGAGGACGTTCGCGGGAGCGGGTCCGTGCCGTTCGCCTCCGGCCTCTCCCTGTACCTCGAAGAGATAGACGAGTCTTTCGGGCTCGGGATAGGGGAGGGGGCGAAGGAGCACCGCCTCGATCACGCTGAAGAGCGCGGTCGCCGCGCCGATCCCGACGGCGAAGGTGATGGAAGCGGTGAGGACGAAGCCCGGCCGCTTCAGAAGGCCGCGAACCGCCTGGCGGAAATCCTGGGAGAAGGAATCCCAGCGCCAGGCCTCCCGAAGATGCCAGAGAGCGTGAGGAACCGCCCCACCGCTCCGGCGCAGGAGCCGAAGCGCGTCGCGCGTATCGACGTCGCGGCGCTGAAGCCGGTGCGTGATCTCCGCCTCCCATTCCTGCACCCATCGGGCGCGCTCCTCCCGGGGGACCAGGAACGACGCCGCCCGCACCACCGCGCGCGGGAGATCGACGAGAAGACGCCCTGCCCGCATGGCTTACCTCGGCTCTTTGACGACCTTCGCGAGCGAGCGCGCGAGGTCCCTGTAATGAAGGAGGGCTTCGGACAGGCGCTCACGGCCTTCGGACGTGATCTCGTAGTAGCGCCGGGGCGGCCGCTTCTCCTGGTGGGCGATGCGGGCGTTCTCCCAGCGGGACTGCACGAGCCCGTCGCGCTCCAGGCGGGAGAGAGCGGGATAGACGGTGCCGCTCGGAAGATCGGTCTCGTCCATGATGTCGAAGCCGTGGCCGACCCCCCGGGCCACCGCCTCGAGGATCTGGATTTGCAAGTTTCCCAGAGCTCGGGCTCGCTGTCGACGTTTCATGGCTACCTATGTAGACTATATATCTAGAGGACGCTCCCTGGCAACGGGAAATTACTCGGCAGGCTTCGGCCTTCGAGGGCGTCCTCCCGGCGGCCGCTCCGAGATCTTGCGATCGGCGTAGGCGGCGACCTCCACGACCTGCTCGAGCGGCTCCTCGAGCCTCGGGTCCTGGCTCGAGCGGAGCACGACTTCTTTCGCGAAGAGGAGAGCCAGGTAGCGGAGCTTCGTGGCCGGCCGCGCCGCGCTCGACCGGTAGTCGGCGTGGCCGCTATTGACCTGCCAGCGCCCGTCGTGAAGGCGCGAGCGCCAGGAAGCGGAGGGTGCGTCGACGAGCTCGGGCTCGGGAATCCCCTCGTTCGCGCTCGAGGGAAGGATCTCCACGACCTCGACCGGCGACGCCGCCGAGGCCTCGTTTCCAGTCGCGCGCTCCCGCGCGTGCACGGAGAGAATCCCTTCCCCGGGAGAGTCCGACGCGGCGAGGACCACGCGGCCCGGATCGATGCGGACGCTTCCGACCGGTCCCCAGGTCTCCCACGCGAAATCGACGCCCTCCACGATCTTTCGTCCGGAGGCGTCCCTCGCGTCCCCGCGGACGATCCTCTCGCCTCCCGCCTCGACGACGACCTTGGTCGGCGAGATCGAGACCGTCGCGAGAGGGCCCGGAGGAAAGAGCTCCGCGGCCTCGGCCCCGGACTCGCCCGGCGCTCCGTCTTCCTCGGCGGGTTCGGCGGAAGCGGCCTCGCCCGGTGCTGCGCCCTCTCCCTCCCCCCCGGCGCCCTCCGTTTTCTTTTCCGTCGGGAGCATGGTGTAGCTCGGCCTCTTCCGATAGAAATCGCGAAACGCCCGCTGCAGATCCCGGATGAGATTCTGATCGAGTGTTTCCGCGCGCTCTCGGTCCTTCGTCTCCAGGATCGAGACGAGGAGCGGCTCCACCCGGAGGAGCGCCCGCGCGAACGCGTGGGCCATCTCGTCGGGAACGACGCCGCGCCTGCTTCCGGGCGCGACGCGGAGCTCGGGGAAGTCCACCATCCCCGTGAGGCGCGAATCCGTCCAGGGCTCGCGGTCGAGTCCGAGCGCGGAAAGCTCGGAGAAGCTCTCGGTAACCAGCGTTCCCGCCGCGTAGACCGCGAGCGGCCGGGCCGCGTCTCCGTTGGAAAGATCCCCCGCGAGATAGATCTCGAGCTTCACCGGAGCATGGCCGGGGATCGCGACCGTTCCCAGTCCCTCGAGACGCTCTCCGAGAAAGCGCGGCGGCCTGACCCGGAGCTTCTTGGGGGAGCGGCCCCGCGCCATCTTGTCCTCGATGGTCACTTCCACCGGGCGCATCAGAAGCTGGCCGCGCAGCTCCGACGCCAGGTAGTCGGCCGCCCTTCGGGCGCCCACCGCCGTCGACGCCTCCTTCGCGAGGCCGACGACGACGACCTCGGTGAAGCGATCCTCGAAAGCCAGCTTTCCGCGGAGAGGCTCGATCTTGTACTGGGGCCGATCGCGATAGAGGACGAGCCGATAGGGCTTCTGGCCCGGCATCGAGGTGCGAATCTCGAGCGTCTCCCCGAGGCTCCAGAATCCGAGAAGCCCGATCCCGTACTGGCCCTGGGTCATGAGCTGAAGCCGTTCCCTCGGGGTGAGAGAGCGCTTGCGGCTGTGTCCGATGTGGGTCGCGATGTAGCGCAGGGCGTCGGGCCTCTCGAGCTCGGGAATCACGCCCTCGCCGTCGTCCTGGACCTTCAGGCAGGGAATGCCCTTCTCGCGCACGCGAACGAGGCGGATGTGCCGGGCGTTCGCGTCCAGGCTGTTCTGGACGAGCTCCGCGAGCGCCTTTCTCGGATCGGGCTGGCTCAGGGCGAGCCAGCGCACGAGCTCGAATGGGTCGTGGACCCGGACCTGTCCTTCCTCGACGGGGGATTCTCGCGGCCTTTTCGCCACGGCGAAACCTTAGCACAGCCGTTCCCGAGTCTCCCGGTTGCGGCAGCGGGTGGGGACGCGTTAGCTTCCCCGCTCATGCGGAGCCTCCTTCTGATGATGTTGATGTCTTCGAGCACCCTCTTCGGTCAGGATCGCACTTATCGGTACCTGCACCTCGACGTGTTCACCGACCAGGTGCTCACGGGAAACCAGCTCGCGGTCTTTCTCGCGCCCGAGGGTCTGAGCGGCGAGGAGATGCAGCTCATCGCCCGCGAGATGAACTTCTCGGAGAGCACGTTCGTGTTTCCCGCGGAAGCCGAGGGGACCGACTTCCGGGTGCGCATCTTCACGCCGAGAAGCGAGCTCGACTTCGCCGGCCATCCCACCATCGGGACCGCGTTCGCTCTGGCGCGCGCGGGGAAGATCGCGACCGGGCAGAAGCGCGTGGTTCTCGGAGAGGGCATCGGTCCGGTGCCGGTCGATCTGGAGTGGGAAGGGCCGGAGCTCCGCTTCGCCTGGATGTACCAGCTCGAGCCCACGTTCGGGAAGACCATCGAGGACAAGGCGGCGGTGGCGAGCGCGCTCGGGGTCGAAGCCAAGGACATCGAGACGTCGGGTCTTCCGGTGCAGGAGGCCTCCTGCGGTGCGACGTTCCTGTTCGTCCCCATGGCCACTCGAGCCGCGGTGGATCGCGCGGCTCTCGACCGCGCCGGGATGGGAAGCCTTCTCGAAAGTCTCCAGATGCAGCGCCGCGGCGTCTTCATCTTCTCGAAAGAGCCGGGCGGCGATGACGCCACCGTCTACAGCCGCATGCTCAGCTTCGGAGGAAACGAGGATCCGGCGACGGGAAGCGCGAGCGGCCCCCTGGGCTCTTATCTCGTCCACCACCGTGTCGTTCCCCGGGAAAAGGCGGGCGAGATCCTGAGCCGCCAGGGTGTTGCGATGGGCCGCCCGAGCCGCGTCTACATTTCCATCGGTCTCGAAGGCGACGCCATCAAGCAGGTCCGCGTCGGAGGCGCGTCGGTCTTCGTAGGCGAGGGGACGATCGAGCTCGGCTCGCGTTAGGCGGGGCGCGTCCTCCCTGGACCGCCGTGTGACGTCGATCACCTCCGGCGGGGACGCGTTGTGGTAAACCGTTCGCGTCCCGGAAAAATAGACGTCTCATGAAGAGCGATTGGGGCTTCGTTCTGTTCGCGGCACTCG